>DATLXT010000222.1:0-6666 GCA_035575475.1 Gemmatimonadales bacterium
GAAGCCGCCGAGCAGGGACTCAAGAAAGTGATGTCCAAGATGGGGATCGCGACCCTGTCGTCCTACGCCGGCGCCCAGATCTTCGAGGCTCTCGGCCTCGGGGGCGCGGTCATTGACCGGTGCTTTCCGGGGACCCCGTCCGCGATCGGGGGCATCGGGTTCGCCGAAATCGCCCGGGATGTGCTGGCGCGTCATCGGGCCGCGTTCCCCGGGGGCACGGTCCCGGGGGCGGGAACGGGGCTCCCGGACTTCGGCCGGTTCCGATTCCGCAAGGACGGGGAGGACCACGGGTGGGCCCCGCCCCTGGTCCGCGCCCTCCAGGACGCGGTGAACCGAGGGAGCCGGGACCGGTACCGCGAGTTCGCGATCGCCGCGGGCAGCCGGCCTCCGGCGGGGCCGCGCGACCTGCTCGGCTTCCGGCCGCGCCGATCCGTCGCCCTCCACCAGGTGGAGCCGGTCGAGGCGATCCGCCGCCGCTTCATTTCGAGCGCCATGTCCCTGGGCGCCCTCTCGCCCGAGGCTCACGCGGCCCTGGCCGTCGGGATGAACCGCGTGGGCGGGCGGTCCAACACGGGGGAAGGCGGGGAAGACCCCGCCACCTACCGCGCTCTGCCGAACGGGGACCGCGCCGACAATCGCATCAAGCAGGTCGCATCGGGCCGGTTCGGGGTGACCGCCGAGTATCTGGTGCGGGCCGAGGAGCTGGAGATCAAGATCGCGCAGGGCTCGAAGCCGGGTGAAGGCGGCCAGCTCCCGGGTCACAAGGTGACCGAGCTGATCGCCCGCCTGCGGCACGCCGTTCCGGGGGTTCCGCTCATTTCCCCGCCGCCGCACCACGACATCTACTCGATCGAGGATCTGGCTCAGCTGATCCGCGATCTCAAGCGGGTCAACCCGTCGGCGCGCGTCGGCGTGAAGCTCGTGGCCCAGGCGGGCGTGGGCACGGTGGCGGCGGGCGTGGCCAAGGCGTTCGCGGACTTCGTGCTCATCTCCGGGCACAACGGCGGGACCGGGGCGTCCCCGCTGGCGTCCATCAAGCATGCCGGCCTGCCGTGGGAGCTGGGGTTGGCGGAAACGCAGGCGGTGCTGCGGCGCAACGGCCTGCGCGATCGCATCGAGGTGCGCGTGGACGGCGGCCTGCGCACGGGGCGGGACGTCGTGATCGCCGCCGCGCTGGGCGCCGAGGCGTTCGGGTTCGGAACGGCGCCGCTGGTGGCGTTGGGGTGCGCCATGGCCCGGCAGTGCCACCTCAACACCTGCCCCACCGGGATCGCGACCCAGCGCCCCGACCTGCGGGCCAAGTTTCGCGGGACGCCGGAGCAGGTCATCGCGTATTTCACCCTGGTAGCGCAGGAAGTCCGGCAACTGCTGGCCGAGCTGGGCTTCAAGCGACTGGACGACGTGGTGGGGCGAGCGGACCTGCTGCGCCAGATCGAGCGCCCCGACGCGCCGCGCGCGCACCTGCTCGATCTCTCGTCCGTCTTGGCGGCGGCGCGCGGGGCGGGATCGCGGTGCCGGCCCCGGGCGCGCGCGACGCCTCCCTCCACGGTGTCGCTGGACGAGGAGATCCTGCGGGACCTCGACGCGGCGCTGGAGCTGGAACGGCCCTTCACGGGCGAGTACGCGATCGGCAATCACCACCTCACCGTCGGCGCCGGGATCGCGGGACACATCACGCGGCGCTTTGGCCCCTCGGGAGTCGAGGCGCCCGTACGGCTCCGCTTTCGGGGGAGCGCGGGGCAGAGCTTCGGCGCGTTCGCGGTCCCGGGACTGGTCTTGGAGCTGGAGGGCGAGGGCAACGATCACGTGGGCAAGGGGCTGTCGGGCGGAGAAATCGTCATCCGGCCGTTCCGGGAGGCGGCCTATGCGAGCGGCGACCGGCCGCACGTGATCCTGGGCAACACCGCCCTGTACGGCGCCACCGCCGGCCGCCTCTTCGCGGCCGGGGCCGCCGGAGACCGCTTCGCGGTGCGCAACTCGGGGGCCGTCGCGGTGATCGAAGGGGCCGGCGATCACTGTTGCGAGTACATGACCGGCGGCAGAGTGGTGGTGCTCGGCCCCGTGGGCCGCAACTGCGCGGCGGGAATGACCGCCGGGCGCGCCTACGTGCTCGACCAGGCGGGCGACTTCGCGTCCCGGTGCAACCCCGAGATGGTGACCGTCGCCGCGCTGGCGGACGAAGAAGAGCGCGTGGTGCACGACCTGGTGCACGAGCATGCGGCCAAGACCGGCAGTCCGCGGGCCCGGTACATCCTGGAGAATTGGGAGCAGGTGCGCCGCCGGTTCCGCGCGGTCCGCCCGCGGACGCCGGTCTCGGCCGACCCGGCCCAGCCCGCCCGACCCCGGCGAACCGAACCGATCGCGTCCCCAGCCATCGAGGGCCGACCATGAAACTCATCACCACCATCGTCAGGCCGGAGCGCCTGCCCGACGTCAAGGCGGCGTTGTTTCGCGCCGGCATTACCGGCATCACCCTCACCCGCGTGAGCGGGCACGGCGGGGAGCACCAGGTGCTGGAGCAGTATCGGGGCACGCACCTGGTCATGGAGTTTCGGGAGAAAGTGAAAATCGAGATGGTGTGCTCCGAGCCGTTCGTCGAACCCTGCATCAACGCCATCCTCTCCTCCGCCCGCACCGGGGAGGTGGGCGACGGCAAGATCTTCGTTCAGCCGATCGAGCGAGTGATCCGGATCCGCACCGGGGAGGTGGACAACGCGGCCCTGACGGCGGTGAACGCCGAGGAAGTCCAGCGCGCCGCCATCGCGGCGGTGGGAATCGGGGGCGGCGCATGACGCCGGCGATCTCGGCCGGCGACACCGCGTGGGTGCTGGTCTCGAGCGCCCTCGTGCTCCTCATGACCGTGGGGCTGGCCTTTTTCTACGGCGGCCTGGTGCGCCCCAAGAACGCGCTGAACACGATGATGATGAGCGTGGTGGCGCTCGGCGTCGTCGGCGTGCAGTGGGTGCTGGTCGGGTACTCCCTCGCCTTCGCTCCGGGCACGGGCTGGCTCGGGGGACTGGGCTGGCTGGGCTTCCGGGGCGTGGGGCTCGAGCCCCACCCCACCTACGCCGCGACCATCCCGCTCCAGGCCCACGCGCTCTTCCAGGGCATGTTCGCCGTGATCACCCCGGCGCTCATCTCGGGCGCGGTCGTCGAACGCATGCGCTTCCGGGCCTACCTGGCGTTCCTCCTCCTCTGGACCACGCTGATCTACGATCCGCTGGCTCACTGGGTGTGGGGCAGCGGCGGCTGGTTGCTGAGGCGCGGCGCGCTGGACTTCGCGGGCGGCACCGTGGTGCACATCAGCGCCGGCGTCTCGGCTCTGGCGGCCGCGTGGATGCTGGGCCCGCGGAAGGACGTGCGCCGGGTGCCGCTCGCGCCGCACAACGTGCCCCTGGTGTTGCTCGGCGCCGGGCTCCTGTGGTTCGGGTGGTTCGGGTTCAACGCCGGGTCGGCGCTGGCGGCGAACGGCGTGGCGGCGCTCGCCTTGGTGAACACCAACACCGCGGCCGCGGCGGCGCTCGTGACCTGGGCCCTGACCGATCTGGCCCGCACCGGGAAGGTCACCGCGGTGGGCGCGGCCACCGGGGCGGTGGTCGGCCTGGTGGCCGTCACCCCCGCGGCGGGCTACGTGGGGGCCCTCGCCGCCGCGGCCATTGGCATGGCGGCGGCCGGGGTGAGCTATACCGCCCTGCAGCTTCGCGCCCGGACCCGCCTGGACGACGCGCTCGACGTGTTCTCCTGCCACGGCCTCGCCGGCGCGACGGGCGCCCTGCTCACCGGGGTCTTCGCCGCGAAGGCCCTCAACCCCGCGGGCGCGGACGGCCTCCTGGCCGGGAATGCGGCGCAGCTGGGCGTGCAGGCGATGGCCGTGCTGGCCGCCGCGGCCTTCGCCGCCCTGGGGACGATGGGCATCATCAAGTTCCTGGATGTGACCCTGGGGGTCCGCGCCGGAGTCCGCGAGGAGCTCGCCGGCCTGGACCTGAGCGAACACGGCGAGGAGGCGTACTTCGGGACCGATTTGGGGACGGCCTCCGGCGCCGGGGTCGCGCTGGGCGGCGCGGTGATCGTGCCCGCCGCGGCGCAGCCAGGATCTTCGCGCTCGACCCTCGCCGCCGTCCTGCCCCCGCCTCACGAGAGCCCCCTCACCGGCTAGGCCCGAGGATCGCGGTCGCCGCCGTCCTCCCCCACGGGCCCCGGCCGTGGTAGTCTTCTCCCCCATGACCAAGTTCAAAGTCGGCCTAGTGCAGATGCGTATGACCGCCGACCCGGCCGAGAACCTGGCCAGGGCGGTAAGCCGGATCGAAGCGGCGGCCGCCGAGGGGGCCGCGCTGGTCTGTCTTCCCGAACTTTTTCGCACCCTCTACATCGGCCAGCGCGAGGACCACGCGCTGTTCGACCTCGCCGAGCCCGTGCCGGGGCCCACCACCCAGGCGTTGGGGCAGGTGGCGCGCGAAGCGGGAATCGTGATCGTCGCCCCGCTGTTCGAGCGCCGCGCGCCGGGACTCTACCACAATACCGCGGCCGTGATCGACGCCGACGGGGAGCTGCGGGGGATCTACCGCAAGATGCACATCCCCGACGACCCGGCGTACTACGAGAAGTTCTATTTCGCGCCCGGCGACCTGGGGTTCCGCGCGTTCGACACTCGGGCGGGCCGAATCGGGGCCCTGGTGTGCTGGGACCAGTGGTACCCGGAGGGCGCGCGGCTCACGGCGCTCCAGGGGGCGACCCTCCTCTTCTATCCCACGGCCATCGGCTGGCATCCGGCCGAGAAGGCGCAGTACGGGGCGCAGCAACTCGACGCTTGGCGCACGATTCAGCGTAGCCACGCCATCGCCAACGGGTGCTGGGTGGCGGCGGTGAACCGCGTGGGGTGGGAACGGCTCGACGGCGAGTCGCCCGGCCTGGAGTTCTGGGGCCACTCGTTCCTGGCGGACCCCTTCGGCGTGGTGGTGGCGGAGGCCCCGGGCGACGCGGAAGCGCTGCTGGTGGCCGAGGTGGACCTCGCGCGCGTGGAGGAAGTCCGTCGTCACTGGCCGTTCCTGCGAGATCGGCGAACCGACGCGTACGGCGGCATCGTGCGTCGCTTCCTCGACGCCCCCGCCTGACGGCCGATGTCCGAGGGCTACCGCATGCCGGCCGAGTGGGAGCCCCATGCGGCGACCTGGCTCGGCTGGCCGCACAACCGGAGCGACTGGCCCGGAAAGTTCGCGCCGATCCCCTGGGTCTATGCCGAGATTGTGAAGAAGCTCGCGCCGGGCGAGGTGGTCCGCATCCTGGTCGACGGCGCGGCGCACGAGCGGCAGGCGCGGCGAGTGCTGGCGCGGGCCGGCGTCCCAGCCGGTCGCGTGGAGTGTTTTCGGTTCCCCACCAATCGCGGCTGGACGCGGGACTTCGGCCCGATCTTCGTGAAGCGCGACGGGCCGGCGCCCGAACTCGCGATCGCGAGATTCCGGTTCAACGCCTGGGCCAAGTATCGCGACTGGAAGAAGGACGACCGCATCCCGGAGCTGGTGGCGCGGCGGCTCAAGCTGCGCCTGATCGAGCCGCAGGTGCGGGGCCGCGGCGTGGTGCTCGAAGGCGGCAGCATCGACGTGAACGGCCGGGGCTCGCTCCTCACCACGGAGGAGTGTCTGCTCGACCCGGAGGTCCAGCCGCGGAACCCCGGCCTCTCACGGGAGGAGATCGAGCGGGTCCTGCGCGACGTTCTGGGGGCGACCAATGTGCTCTGGCTCGGCAGGGGAATCGCGGGGGACGATACGCACGGCCACGTGGACGACGTGTGCCGCTTCGTGGGCCCGCGGACGGTGGTGCTCTGTCGCGAGGACGACCCCGGAGACGCGAATTATCGTCCCCTCGCCGAGAACCGAGAGCGGTTACAGGGAATGCGCGCCGAGGACGGCTCGGCGCTCGAAGTCATCGACCTGCCGATGCCGGCGCCGGTGTATTTCGACGGCCAGCGCTTGCCGGCGAGCTACGCCAACTTCTACGTCGCCAACGCCGCGGTGCTGGTCCCCACGTTCAACGACCCGAAGGATCGCGTGGCGCTCGGCGTCCTGGCGGAGGTGTTTCCCGACCGTCCGGTGGTAGGAATCCACGCGGTGGATCTGGTGTGGGGGCTGGGGACGGTGCATTGCCTGACGCAACAGGAGCCGCGAGCCGGCCCGCCGCCGTGACCCTCTCGGGGGGCTTCGATCAGGGCGGTCACGGCAGCTGCCAGATCTCCACTCGATTCCCGGTCAGGACCGGGACCAGCACCCGGTTCCGCCGGGCGTCATAGCCGATGTCGGCCGGCGTCGGCACGCCGGCGATGAGCTTCGTGGCCCGCGCGCTGTCGAAGCGCGTGACGCTCGAATCGGTCCAGCTCGAGGCCAGGATCGCGCCGCCCGCCGGCTCGACCCCGTCCAGCCGGGCCGTCGTGGCGGCGATCACCCTCGGCGCTCGCTCGCCGGGCTTCCACGACAGGAGACCCCGCCCTCCGGCCGAGGCGATGACGAACCGCTTCCCGACCGAATCGAGGGCGATCCCGTTGGGCTGGCCCAGGCTGTCGCCCCGCACGGCCACCGTCACGCCGCTGTCGGGGACGATGCGAAAGATCCGGTCGGGTCCGGGGTGCAGGACGTTGCCCACGTCGTCGAAGCGAATACCGGTGTCCGTGACATA
>DATLXT010000223.1:0-16803 GCA_035575475.1 Gemmatimonadales bacterium
ACCGCGTTCAACGAGGGCGAAGGCGTGGCGCTGGCCCTGACCGACGGGCAGCGGCGCCGGTTCTCCGCGCACCCGACCTGTTCCGCCTGCGGCACGCCGGCGCCGGCGCTCACCCCCGCCCTGTTTTCGTTCAACAACCCCCGCGGGGCCTGTGCCCGCTGCAACGGCTTCGGCGCCGTGCTCGAATACGACGAGTCGCTGGTGGTGCCCGATCCCCGGCGGTCCCTGGCCCAGGGGGCCCTCGATCCCTGGACCAAGCCGCGCTATGAGGGGCGCCGGCGGCTGTTGCGCGAGATCGCGCGGGCCCGGGGCATCCCCTTCGAGCGTCCCTGGCGCGAGCTGGCCCCGGCCGACCGCGAGTTCCTGCTGCGGGGCGCCGCGGGCCGGTACCTGGGCGTATTCCCCTTCCTCGAGCGGCTCGAGGAGAAGCGCTACAAGCAGTACATCCGGGTCTTCTTGCGGCAGTATCAACTGGCGAAGACCTGCCCCGCCTGCGGCGGCACCCGGCTCAAACCCGAAGCGCTGTCGGTGCGGGTGGGGGGCCGGACCATCGCCGAGGTGGCCGCGCTCACCGCGGCGGAGCTGGCGCGGTGGCTCCGGGGCGTCGAGCTGTCCGCCTTCCAGCGCGCCGTCGCCACTCACGTGCTCGCGGAGCTCGAGGCGCGCGTCTCTTTCCTCAATGACGTGGGCCTCGGCTACCTGACCCTGGACCGCCAGACTCGCACGCTCTCGGGCGGCGAGGCCCAGCGCATCGCCCTGGCCAACGCCCTGGGCTCTCGCCTGGTGGACACGCTCTACGTCCTGGACGAGCCCACCATCGGCCTCCATCCGGCGGACACCCATCGCCTCCTGGGGTTGCTGCGCCGGCTGGCCGACCTCGGGAACACGGTGGTGATGGTGGAGCACGATCCAGCGGCCATCCGCGCCGCGGACTACATGGTCGAGCTGGGTCCCGGGAGCGGGGAAAAGGGCGGCTCTCTGGTGTATCAGGGGCCCGCCGCCGCCGTGCAGGAAGCGGGCACGCTGACGGGTCAATACCTCGCGGGCGAGAAGCGCATCGGCGTGCCCTCGGCGCGGCGGCCGGCCGCTCGGTGGCTGACGATCCGGGGCGCCCGGCTCCACAATCTCGAGGACGTGGACGTCCGGATCCCCCTCTCCACCCTGACGGTGGTGACCGGCGTGTCGGGCTCCGGCAAGTCCACGCTGGTGCACGACGTCCTCTACCGGCAGCTGGAGGCCCGCCTGAAGGGCAGCCACAGCGCGAAGCAGCACCTGGGCGAGCCGGTGGGCGCGGTGCGGGCCCTGGACGGCTGGGAAGCGCTGGCCGACGTGGTGCTGGTGGACCAGTCGCCCATCGGCCGGACGCCGCGGTCCAACCCCATCACCTACGTCAAGGCGTTCGACGAGCTGCGGGCCCTGTTCGCGGCCGAGCCCCTGGCGCGCGCCCGGCGGTACACGCCCAGCACGTTCTCGTTCAACGTGCCGGGGGGACGGTGCGAGGGGTGCGAGGGCGCGGGCGCGGTGCTCGTCGAGATGGTGTTTCTGGCCAACGTGTTCGTTCCCTGTGAGCTGTGCGACGGGCGCCGGTTCAAGCGCGAGGTCCTGGACGTGAAGGTCCAGGGCGCCTCGATCTACGACGTGCTGCAATGGACGGTGGACGAGGCGCTGTTGCGGTTCCGGCGGGAGGGCCGCCTCGCCCGGGCCCTCTGGCAACTTCAACAGGTGGGGCTCGGCTATCTCCGACTGGGCCAGCCGGCGACGACGCTTTCGGGGGGGGAAGCCCAGCGCCTCAAGATCGCCCGCGAGCTCATTCTGTCGGGCGGTGGCAAGCGGGCGCGGAGCGGCCACAAGCTCTACATCCTCGACGAGCCAACGACGGGCCTGCATCTCGACGATGTTCGCAACCTCTGCCGGGTGCTCGACCGGTTGGTGGACGCCGGACACACGGTGCTCGTGATCGAGCACCATCTCGACGTGATCAAGCGGGCGGACTGGATCATCGACCTGGGGCCGGGAGCGGGCGACGAGGGGGGGCGGGTGGTGGCGGCGGGGACGCCCGAGGAGGTGGCCGGAGTGGAAGGGTCGGTCACGGGGCGCTACCTCCGGGATCTCGCGCCCGGGGCGCCTGCCGGGCCGGCGGCCTCATGGTAGGAGCGCGAACCCCGCGGTTTCGAAGTGCCGATCGAATGCGAACGCCACGTCCAGGCGCTCGCGTCGCATCGCTTCGAAGCTCACGGCGTCCGCCAACGAGAATCGCTCGTTTCGGAACCGCGCCAACCAACCGGCGATCGCGTCGGCGACCAGCTCGGCCGAGACTTCGAGCCAGGAATACGCCGGATCTTCGAGCAGGCGACTGAGCAGCGAACGCGCCAGCTCCGGGCCACGCCGGTAGAGCAGGTGGCCGTGCAGCTCGGCGAGCACCAGGGTGGTCCCGACCCACTGTCCTCCGGCCCCCACGAACGCGCGCGCTACCCTGACCGCGAGCTCGTGGTACCGATCGCGGGGATTGGCGAGCGCCAGAAGCGCGCTGGTGTGTTCATGCAACCAACCTCGGGCGGCCTGGGACGCTTCGCCCCGCCCGGTTTTCCCGGGAGCCGCTGGCATCCGGAGACCCCGTCTCGTATTGTGGTGCCCGTGAGCCAGCCCCAGCGTCCCCGCCGAGCCGTGCCCCCGAGCCCCGGAGGCGAGGAGTTGTCGAGGCTTCGGGGGGCGATCGAGGCGATCGATCAGGGTTTCCAGGTGATCGGGTTCGACTGGCGTTACCTGTATCTCAACCCGGCCGCCTTGCGGCACGCCCGCCGCTCCCGGGAGGAGCTCCTGGGGCGGACCATGATGGATTGTTATCCGGGGATCGAACGTACCGACTTGTTTCAGGCTCTCGCCCGGTGCATGCGCGACCGGCGGCCGGCGGCGCTGGAGAACGAATTCCTCTATCCCGACGGCAAGAAGATCTGGTACGACCTGCGCATTCAGCCTTGTGCCGAGGGTGTGTCGGTGCTTTCCCTCGACATCACCGAGCGCCGGCGCGCCGAGGAGCGGCTCCGGGAGGCACAGAAAATGGAGGCCATCGGCCGGCTGGCGGGCGGCGTGGCCCACGACTTCAACAACGTCCTGACCGCGATCTTCGGGTACGTCGAGCTGATGTTCGAGGACCTCGCCGAGCACAACCCGGCGCGTCGGGATCTGGAGGAGATTCGCAAGGCGGCTCAACGCGCCGCGGGGCTCACCCGGCAGCTCCTGGCGTTCAGCCGCCAGCAGGTGCTCGACCCCGTCGTCTTGAGCGTCAACGAGCTGGTCGAGGACATCGACAAGATGCTGCGCCGACTGGTGGGGGAGGATGTCGAGCTGCGGGTGTCGCTGGCGCGGGATGCGGGCAACGTTCGTGCCGACGCGGTCCAGCTCCAGCAGGTTCTCATGAACCTCGTGGTCAACGCGCGCGATGCCATGCCGACCGGCGGCAAGCTCCTGATCGAAACCGCGAACGCCGAGCTCGCCCAGCAGTACGCCGACGGCGACCGGCTGGTGGCGCCCGGCCCGTACGTGATGCTGGCGGTCAGCGACACCGGCGTCGGGATGGACGCCGGGATCCGGGCCCGGATCTTCGAGCCCTTCTTCACCACGAAGGAGCGGGGGCGCGGCACCGGGCTGGGGCTCTCGACGGTCTACGGGATCGTCAAGCAGTCGGGCGGCTACATCTGGGTCTACAGCGAACCCGGCCGCGGCACCACGTTCAAGGTGTACCTCCCCCGGGTGGATGCGCCGGCCCAGGTGCCGGCCCGCGCTGCCGAGGTCGGGGGCAGCCCGGGGGGCAGCGAGACGATCCTGCTGGCCGAAGACGACGAGCTGCTGCGGCCGCTGGCCCGCGGCCTGCTCCAGAAGCTCGGCTACACGGTGCTCGAGGCGAAGAACGCCGACCAGGCGCTGGCGATGGGCCGTGACCGCGGGGGCGCGATCGATCTCCTCGTGGCCGACGTGGTGATGCCCGGGGGGAGCGGGCGGGAGCTGGCGACGCGGCTCGCCGAGGCCCGACCGGGCTTGAAGGTGCTGTACATGTCGGGGTACACCGACGATGCCATCGTGCAGCACGGCATGCTCGAACCCGGGCTGCACTTTCTCCAGAAGCCCTTCACCCCGTCGGTCCTGGCGCGGAAGGTGCGGGAGGTGCTGGACGCGCCGGTGACGGGCGCCCCAGGTTGATACCCGCCGGCGCCAACACGATATTTCTCGCCGCAGCCTTCCCGAGTAGCTCAGCTGGTAGAGCAGCCGGCTGTTAACCGGCGGGTCGCAGGTTCGAGTCCTGCCTCGGGAGCTTCCACCTCGTCCACGTCCCATCGGCTTCCAGGAGCTTCGGCTCCGGCCGCAAGCGCCGGCTGGCGATATGCGATCGTGCGCGGCTCGCGCGCCCCATGCTCACGCCGCGCCATCAAGGACCCGGCGGACCGCCCCCAGTAGCGCTCGAGGCGTGAACGGCTTCTCGAGGAACGGCACGCCCGCCCGGAGCACCCCGTGCCGAACGATCGCATCGTCGGTGTACCCCGAGACGAAGAGCACGCGCGTCCCCGGTCGCGTCGCGGTGAGCCGCTGGATCAGGTCCCGCCCGCCCATCTCGGGCATGATGACATCGGTGACCACGAGGTGGACGGGGCCAGACCACCTCTCGACCTGGCGCAACGCCTCGCCACCGTTCGCCGCTTCGAGCACGGTGTAGCCGTACTGCTCCAACGCCGTCCGGGCGACCCTCCGGACCGCCTCCTCGTCCTCCACGAGGAGCAACGTCTCCCGGCCCCGCAGATCGGGCCCCGGCCCGGCCGGGGCGGTCACGACATCGGCCGCCGTCGGGACCCGCGGGAGATAGATCTTGAAGGTCGTCCCGTGCCCTAACTCGCTGTACACCCAGATGTAGCCGCCGCTCTGCTTGACGATTCCGTACGCGGTGGCGAGGCCCAGCCCCGTGCCCTTCCCCTCGGGCTTGGTCGTGAAGAACGGCTCGAACACGTGGGCCTTGGTCTCCTCGTCCATCCCCGTGCCGGTGTCGCTCACGGCCAGCATCACGTACCGGCCCGGTTCCATCCGCCCGTTATCGTGCAGAGAGGTCTCGTCGAGGTCGACATCCGCGGTCTCGATCAGCAGCCGCCCGCCGCAGGGCATCGCGTCGCGCGCGTTCACGGCGAGGTTCACGATCACCTGCTCGAGCTGCCCGGGATCGGCCTCGACCCGACCCAGCCGCGGCTGAAGCTGGGTGACCACCTCGATGTCTTCGCCGATGAGCCGCCGGAGCATCTGGTCCAGGTTGGCGACCAGCGTGTTGAGGTCGAGCACCTTGGGTCGCAGGATCTGCCGCCGGCTGAAGGCCAGGAGCTGCCGCGTGAGGGCCGACGCCCGCTCCGCCGCCCGCTTGATCTCTCCGATGTCGCCCCGCCGCGGGTCGGTGGCCGGGAGACCGTCGAGCGCCAGTTCGGCGTAGCTGAGGATGGCCGTCAGAAGATTGTTGAAGTCGTGAGCGACGCCCCCGGCGAGTCGTCCCACCGCCTCGAGCTTCTGCGAGAGGGCGAGCCGCTCCTCGAGCTGCGTCAGCTCGGTGATGTCCTGCCCCGTCCCCAGCATCCGCCCCGGCCGGCCACCATCTTCCGCGATCGTGGCGCCCCGCACGTGCAGGGTGCGCGCCCGGCCGTCCGGGCGGACGATCCGATATGTGATCTCGAACGGGCGCCCGTCCTCGCGAGCCTTCTCCACGGCGGCCCGCACGCGGTCGCGGTCGTCAGGATGACAACACGCGAGCAGCCGCTCGAAGGTGATGGGGAGGCTCTGCGGCGCGAGCCCATGCAGCCGGTAGAGCTCGTCGGTCCAGGTGAACCGGTCGGCGCCCATGTCCCACTCCCAGCCGCCGATGTGCGCCGCGTCCTCCATGGAGGTGACCATGCGCCGGAGCCGTTCTTGGGTCGCCCCGAGCTTCGCCGAAAGCCGGCGGACATCCTCGAGCGCCGCGGTTCGGGTCTCGAGCACCACGAGATAATCGGCCACGGGATCGTGGAGCGCGAAATCCTCGAGCGACAGTCCCAGGCCGGCGAGCTCTCCCATCGAGGTCACCCAGGGCGACCCGAGAAACAGGATGACGCCGTTCACCACCAGCATCTGGCCCTTGAGCACGAGGGGCGTGGTCCGTGACTCGAGGAGAAACAGCGCGTCCGAGTGCCCGCGAACGGCGGCGTAGGTGAGCGGGATCCGGGGCTGGCGAGCCCGAAAGTACTCCTCCAGGCGGTGCCCCACGGCCAGGGCCGGCAGGGCCTTCCGGATCCCGTCACCGACCTGGACCACCGTGTCGTTCCGGTCAAAGGCCAGGTGAAACGGGAAGACCCGAGCCAGCAGCTCGGGGGTGAGCCCGGTGGCGCGGCCCAGGGTGGACCGGGGCGGGGAAAGCGAGTCTGGGATCATCGTTCCTTCGGCAGCCGGGCTGTCTCTGAGAGACCCCTGGCTTTGCGACCCCGGATCGCTCCGGGTGTGCTCTTGTCGGTGAACGCGCGGCGGCCCCAACCTGACCGCCAACTGATCGCCGTAGCGCAGGATGCGTGCCGCCAGCGTCGCCAGCGGTAACTGCCAGCCAGTCAAGGACATCGCAAAAAATCCCCCGGGGCACCGGGCGCGGGAGCGGTGTCGAACCTCGATACGCCGTCAAATCCCTGTGAACTTGGTGGGTGGTGGGTGGGATCGTGGCCGGCACATCCCTCACTGCCGTCCGCGCTCCGAACCGCCCTGCCCGGGCCAGTGGAGCACCCCCAATCCTGTTGCGTAACCGCAACACACGCCCTATGTTGGGACCGCGCCCTTGGGAGTTTGCCGTTTCCGTACCCCGGCAGCCTCCCGGGGCGTTGTTGCATGGCCGCCCCGCCGCACCCGCTGCCCAAGGAGACCAGGACCGCTGAACGCCGGGACCCGTGCGCCCGTGACCTCCTTCCCGCTCGACTGTCGCCTGCTCTTCGAGAGCCACCCGCTCCCCATGTGGGTGTACGACGTCGAGACCCTCGGCTTCCTGGCGGTAAACGACGCCGCGGTGCTCCAGTACGGCTACACCCGCGACGAGTTCCTGGCGATGACCATCAAGGACATCCGCCCCCCGGAGGACGTGCCCGCACTTCTCGCGGTCGTGGCGGACCTGGGCGACGGCTCCCACGTGGCCGGCCCCTGGCGCCACCGACGCAAGGACGGCACGGTGTTCGAGGCGGAGGTGGCCTCCCAGGCCGTGAGCTGGGGCGGCCGGCGCGCCCGGCTGGTGGTGGGGCAGGATGTCACCGGGCGCACGCGCGTTCAACAGAGCCTCCTCGCCCACGAGGAACGATACCGGACCATCCTTGCCACCATCGAAGAGGGCTATTACGAGGTGGATCTGGCCGGGAAGCTCACCTTCGCCAACGACGCTCTGGCCAGGATTCTGGGCCACCCTGCGGCAGAAGTGATCGGGCTGGAGCACTGGCAGTACACCGACCTGGACAACGCCCAGCGGGTGTTCGAGGCCTTCAACCGGGTGTACACGACGGGTCAGCCCGCCCGCGCCCAGGCCTGGGAGATCATCCGCAAGGACGGCAGCCGGCGGGCGGTGGAGGCCTCGATTCAGCTGGTGCATGGGCCCATGGGCGAGCCGGTCGGCTTCCGGGGCATCGTCCGTGATGTGACCCAACGCCAGCGCATCGAGCAGGCCCTCCGCGAATCGGAGGTGCACTACCGCTCGCTGGTGGAGCACGCGCCCTTCGGGATTTATCGCACCACCGTCGAAGGCGGGTTCGTGGCCGTGAACCCGGCTCTGGTCGAGATGCTGGGCTACGACTCGGCCGACGAGCTCCTCGCGGCGGATCTCGCCGCAGACATCTACCTCGACCCGAGCGAGCGGGCACGGCGCATCGGGGACTACCGCCGGACCCAGTCGTTGCGCAACGTCGAAACCCGCTGGAAGCGGAAAGACGGGACCCCCATTTGGGTGCGATTGAACGGCCGCGGGGTGTGGGATGCCGAGGGCAACCTGGAGGGGTTCGAGGTCATCGTGGAGGACGTGACCGAACGCCGCGCCCTGGAGGACCAGCTCCGGCTCACCCAGCGGCTGGAAGCCGTGGGACGACTGGCGGGCGGCGTGGCCCACGACTTCGGCAACCTGATCACGGCGATCGTGGGATACTGCGATTTGGTACTCCGCGCCCTGGCCCCCGACGACCCGCGGCGGGCCGACATCGAGGAGATCCGCAAGACCGCCCAGCGCGGCGGCACCCTGACCCGCCAGCTGCTCGCCTACAGCCGGCGCCAGGTTCTCGCGCCCCAGGTCCTCGACCTCCACGAGGTGCTGGCCGACATGGGGAATCTGCTGCGCCAGGCCCTGGGCGAGGACGTCCGGCTGGTCGCGGCGTCCCAGCCCGGCGTGGCCGTGGTGCGCGCCGACCGGGGCGGCCTCGAGCAGGTGCTGATGAACCTGGCTCTGAACGCCCGCGACGCCATGCCCCGGGGCGGCCGGCTCACCCTCGAGATCAGCCGGGTGACCCTCGACGCGGCCTACGGCCGTCTGCACGCCAACCTGCCGCCCGGCGACTACGCCCTGCTCGCCGTGAGCGACACCGGCATCGGGATGGACGCCGAGACCCGGTCACACGCGTTCGAGCCGTTCTTCACCACCAAGCCCCTGGGCCAGGGCACGGGGCTGGGCCTCGCGACCGTCTACGGCATCGTGAAGCAGTCGGGCGGCTACATCTGGGTGTACAGCGAGCCGGGGCTGGGGACCACGTTCAAGATCTACCTCCCGCTCGCGAGCGGAGAGCCGACGGCGGCCGGCCCCCGGGCGGGAGAGGAGGCGCCCGCCGTTCGGGGCTCGGAGACTATCCTGCTGGTCGAGGACGAGCCGGCCGTGCGGGCGCCGGTCAAGGAGCTGCTCGAAGATGCGGGGTTCCGGGTGCTCGAGGCGGCCGACGCCCGTGCCGCCCTGGCTCTGGTGGAGCGCGACCCCGACCTGGCGATCCACGTCTTGGTGACCGACGTGGTGATGCCGGGAATGAAGGGGCACGAGCTGGCCCAGCGCTTTCGGGAGCGGCGGCCGGGCGCCCTGGTGCTCTTCACCTCCGGGTACTCCCCCCAGGCGCTGGCCGGTGAGCTGCCCCCCGGCGCCGCCTTTCTGGCCAAGCCGTTCACCCCCGAGGCGCTGGCCCGCAAGGTGCGCGAGCTGCTGGATCGCCCGCCGGCGTAGCAGGGTCGGGCCGCCGGCATTATGCTAGGGCCGCATCGTCCATCGCCCTGAACGCATGCCCCGCAAGCGCAAGATCGCCTCGCCCCTCCCGGCCTCGCCGGCCGAGCTGAAGCGGACCCTCTCGCTGCTCGAAGCCACGCTGGAGTCCACGGCGGACGGCATCCTGGCGGTCGACCGGGGCGGCCGGATCGCGGCCTACAACCGGAAGTTCATCCAGATGTGGGGGATCCCCGACTCGATCCTGGAGTCGGGGAACGACGACGAGGTCCTGGCCTACGTGCTGAACCAGCTCCGGAATCCGGAGGGCTTCCTGGCCCGCGTGCGGGAGGTGTACGCCCGGCCCGACGCCGAGAGCTCCGACGTCCTGGAGTTCAAGGACGGGCGGATCTTCGAGCGCTACTCGCAGCCCCAGCGGATCGCCGGGCGCTCGACGGGGCGGGTGTGGAGTTTTCGCGACGTGACGGCCCGGCATCGCGCCGAGCGGGTCCAGCGCGCCGCCTACAGCATCTCCCAGGCCACCCTGGCGGCCACCGACCTCCACGAGCTGCTGCGCCGACTCCATGAGATCGTGAGCGAGCTGATGCCGGCGCGAAACTTCTACGTGGCGCTGGTGGATCGAGCGCGCCGCCTGATCACCTTCCCCTACTTCGTGGACGAGCGCGACCCCGACTCGGCCCCTCGCCCCTTCGGCAAGGGGCTCACCGAGCTGGTGGTGCGCACCGGGACGCCGCTGCTCGCGACGCCGGAAGTCTACGACGACCTGCTCCGGCGGGGCGAAGTGGAGCTGGTGGGTCCGCCCTCCATTGACTGGCTGGGCGTGCCCCTGCGGGTCAAGGAGGAGAGCATCGGGGCCCTGGTGGTGCAGAGTTACGAGCCCGGGGTCCGTTACGGCGAGGCGGAACGGGACCTGCTGGCGTTCGTGGCGTCGCACGTGGCGCTGGCCATCGAGCGCCAGCGGGCCGACCAGGCCGTTCGCGAGAGCCGCGAGCTGCTCCACGCGGTGATCGACGGCAGCCTGGACGCGGTCTTCGCCAAGGACCGGGACGGCCGCTACCTGTTCATGAACGCCGTGGGGGCCGGGGTGCTGGGGCGGCGACCCGAGGAGGTGGTGGGGCGGCGGGACATCGAGCTGTTCCCGCCCGAGAAGGCGAGGGGGTTCGCCGAGGTGGATCGCCGTATCCTCGAGACCGGCGAGACGCTGGTGTTCGAGGACACGGACGCGGCCTGGGGCGGCACCCACACCTTCCTGCTCACCAAGGGCCCCCTGCGGCTCGCCGACGGGCGGATCGCCGGCGTGTTCGGCGTGGCCCGGGACATCACCGAGCGCAAGGCGGCCGAGGAGCGACTGCGCCGCCAGGAGCTGGAGTATCGCCAGCTGGTCCAATCGGTGCGGGCGGTGCTGTGGCGCTCGGACCCGGCCACCTTCCAGTTCCGGTTCGTCAGCCGGGAGGCCGAGGCCCTGCTGGGCTACCCGGTGGAGCGCTGGACCTCCGAGCCCACGTTCTGGGTGGACCACGTGCACCCGGACGACCGGGAGTGGGCAGCCCGCTACTGTCGCGAGCAGACCGACGCCCACCGCGCGCACGCGATCGAGTACCGGATGATCCGCGCGGACGGCGGCGTGGTCTGGGTGCGCGACGTGGTGCACATCGAGCTGAAGGACGGACGTCCCCACGAGCTGTTCGGCCTCATGGTGGACATCACCGAACGGAAGGCCGCCGAAGAGGCCCTGCGCCAGAGCGAGGAGCGGTACCGCAGCTTCATCGAGCAGAGTACCGAAGGCGTCTCGCGGCTGGAGTTCACGCCCCCGGTACCGGTGACCCTTCCCGAGGACGAGCAGGTGGATCTCATCTATCGGGGCGTCATCGCGGAGTGCAACGACGCCATGGCGCGCATGTACGGCTACGCGCGCGCGGCGGAGCTGCTGGGCGCCCGGCTGGCCGACCTGCACGACCCCGGCGATCCCGGCAACCGCGACCAGATCCGGTCCTTCATTCGGGCGGGCTACCGCACTACCGACTCGGAGACCCGGGAGCTGGACCGGCGGGGCCGGACCCGCATCTTCCTGAACAACGTGGTCGGCTTCGTCCAGGATGGCCTGCTGGTGCGGGCGTGGGGGACTCAGCGCGACATCACCGACCAGCGGCGCCTCGAGGAGCAGTTCCGCCAGGCCCAGAAGATGGAAGCCGTGGGCCAGCTGGCGGGTGGGATCGCCCACGATTTCAACAACATCCTCACCGCCATCCTGGGAACCTGCCAACTCCTCGAGCGGGAGCTGCCGCCCCGCACCCCGGCCCTCGAGGACGTGAACGAAATCCGCAAGGCGGCCCTGCGCGCGGCCGATCTCACCCGCCAGCTCCTGGCCTACGGCCGTCGCCAGATGCTGGCTCCCAAGGTGCTGGACCTGAACGCGGTGGTGAGCGGCCTGGACTCGATGCTGCGGCGGGTGCTGGGCGAGGATGTGGAGCTGGTCACCACGCTGGCGCCCGGTCTGTGGGCCGTGCGGGCCGACCCCGGGCAAGTGGAGCAGGTGATCCTGAATCTCGTGGTCAACGCCCGCGACGCCATGCCCGACGGCGGATGCCTGACCATCGCGACCGCCAACGTGGAACTCGACCCCCCGACGGCGCTCGATCACCCGGGGGCGGCTCCCGGCACCTACGCCGCGCTCGAGGTCCGGGATACCGGCACCGGAATGCCGCCCGAGATTCGGGCCCACCTGTTCGAACCCTTCTTCACCACCAAAGAAGTCGGCAAGGGGACCGGGTTGGGGCTCGCGACCGTGTACGGCATCGTCAAGCAGTCGGGGGGGTTCATCGCGGTGACGACTGAAGTCGGCCGGGGCACGAGCTTCCGGATCCACCTCCCCCGGGTGGAGTCGGCCATCCCGCGCGAGAGCGCCCCCGCCCCCACCCTCGCCCCCGCCGCCGCGTCGGCCCCCGCCCGAGGCACGGAAACCGTGCTGTTGGCCGAGGACGAGGATGCCGTCCGCCACCTGGCCCAGCGGGCGCTGGAGCGCGAGGGGTACACCGTCCTGGCGGCGCCCGACGCCGCCGGGGCGCTCCAGGCGGCCGAGGGCCGGCAGGCCCCGATCCACCTGCTGGTCACCGACGTGGTGATGCCGGGCATGGGCGGCCGCGAGCTGGCCCAGCGTCTCCTGGCCCAGCGCCCCGGCCTCCGAGTGCTCTACATCTCCGGCTACCCGGGAGACGCCGTGGTGCGCCGGGGCGCCATCAGCCCCGACGCGGCGTTCCTCCAGAAGCCGTTCATGCCGGAAGAGTTGGTGCGCAAGGTGCGGGAGATGCTGGACGGCAGGTAGGCCGGGAGGGTTCGGAGCGGCTTAGCGGTTCCGCCCCTGGGCGTCTCGTCCCCCCGCTTCCCGTCCATCCAGCAGATCTCTCACCCTCGCCAGCAAGTCGGCCCGCGACCACGGCTTTCTCAGGAGCGGCAGCGACGGGTCCAGGGGCTCGCGGTCCCGGTGCTCCACGCCCACGTAGCCGCTGGCGAAGAGGAACGGCATGGTGGCGCCCTGCTGGCGGGCCTGCTCGTACAACGCCCGCCCGCTCAGCCGGGGCATGACCACGTCGGTCAGGACCAGGTGAATGGGACCCGGGTGCGAGCGCAGCAACTCGAGCGCCTCCTGGCCGTCGGCCGCCGCCAGCACCCGGTATCCCGCCTCCCGGAGCAGGAGCGCCGTGGCCCGCCGCAGCTGGGTCTGGTCCTCGACCACGAGGATGGTCTCGTCGCCGCCCCGCACCTGGGCCTCCAGGTCCACCCCGTCCACCATCCCGACCGGCTCCTCGGCGACCGGAAAGTAGACCCGCACGCGGGTCCCGGCCCCGGGCGCGCTGTCCACCTGAATGAAGCCGTTGTGCTGGCGCACCAGCCCGTACACGGTCGCCATCCCCAGCCCGGTCCCCTTGCCCTGAGGCTTGGTCGTGAAGAACGGCTCGAAGACGCGCTGGCGGGTGGCCTCGTCCATGCCGATCCCGGTGTCGTCCACCGCCAGGCAGACGTACTCGCGCGTGGCCGCGGGCCCCAGCAGGCGGCGCTGCTCGTCGGTGAGCCAGGTGCAGCTGGTCTCGATGCGCAGCACTCCGCCGTCAGGCATGGCGTCGCGGGCGTTGTTGACCAGGTTGAAGAGAATCTGCTCGACCGCGTGCAGGTCGGCCTGCACCTCGGGCAGGTCCTCGTCGGCGAAGGTCAGGAGCTCGATGTCTTCGGGGAGGATGCGGCGCAGCACGGCCGAGAGGTCGAGCAGGGCGTGCCCCAGGTGCACCGGCTCGAGGTTGAGGCTCGAGCGCCGGGCGAACCCCAGCAGCTGATTCACCATCATCCGGCCGGAGAGCGCGGCGGAGATGATGTCGCGGACGTCGGCCTGCTCGGTCTCCCGCTCGCGGCCCAGCGATTTCTGGAGCAGCTCGGCGTTCGCCAGGATCACCGTGAGCAGGTTGTTGAAGTCGTGGGCGATGCCGCCGGTGAGCTGGCCCAACGCCTCCATCTTCTGCGACTGCCGGAGCTGGTCTTCCAGCACCCGCCGCTCGGTCACGTCTTCGGCGAAGATCTCGAAACACTCGATGCGCCCGTCGCCGTGGCGGACCGCCCGGCCGTACAACCGGACCCGGATGTGACTCCCGTCGCGCCGTTCCCACAGCGCCTCCATCTCGGCCGCCCGCTCGCCCTCGGACAGCTCCCCCAGGTAGCGCGCCCGGTCCGAGGCATGGACGTAGAGATCGGGCTCGCGGACCCGGCGGAGCAGCTCGTCGGCGTTCGGGTACCCCAGGAGCTCCACCAGCGCCGGGTTCACGCTCAGGAGCTCCCCGTCCAGCGTCACGCGATAGATGCCGAACGGGGCGTTGGCCAGCAGTTCCCGGTTGGCCGCGTCCGAGCGCTGGAGCGCCTCCTCCGCGCGTCGCCGCTGGGTGACGTCCGTGGCCACCCCGATCACGCCGGTCACGCGCCCGCTCTCCTTGAGCGGCGTGTACCAGGCCTCGAACACCTGCCCGAAGATCTCGACCGTGGACGAGAACGCCTCGCCCTTCAACGCCCGCCGGATGTCCGCCACCGCGGCCGGGAGATCGGCGAACAGGGCGAAGGCGGAACGGTTGACCAGCTGCCCCGGCCGCACCCCCAGCGCGTCCAACCCCTTCCCTTCGGCGAAGGTGAAGACCCCGTGGCGGTCCAGCGCGAACAGGATGACGGGGGCGCCCGCCACCACCGTGCGCAAGCGCTCCTTCGAGGCCCGCAGCGCCTGCTCCTGCCGCTCGCGCTCGGTGATGTCACGGGAATTGACGATGACGCTGTAGGCGTTGGGACCGTCCTGGCGCGCCTGCCCGACCGATTCCAGGACGCGCCAGGAGCCGTCCTTGTGCCGGAAGCGAAACCGCGCCGATTGCGTCGTGCCCGGCTTGGCGATGGCGCGCTGCATGGCCTCGAGCACGGGCACCAGGTCGTCCGGGTGCATGAACTCGAAGGCCGTGAGGCCGAGCAGCTCGGGCGCCCGATACCCCAGCAACCGCTCCACCGAGGGCGACACATAGCGGAACGCGCCGTCGTCCCCCAGAATGGTCACGATGTCCGACGCGTTCTCGATCAGGGACCGGAAGTGCTCCTCGCTGGCCCGGAGGGCCTCTTCGGCCCGGGCCCGCTCGATCGAGGTCGCGAGCACATGCGCGATGGCCTGGAGGAACAGGACCTCGGCCGTGGTGAAGTCGCGGCGGCGCGCGCTGTGGGCCCCCAGCAGCCCGAAGGGACGCTCCTTGCCGTGGATCACCACGATGACCCCGCTCCGGACGCCGTGCTCCCGGAAGAGCGGCGGGATCTCGAACCGCGTCTCCGAGGCGGCGTCTTCCATCACCACAGGGCCGGCCGCGTCGAGACCGTACCCGCCCACCGATCCCACTTCGGCCGAGAGCACGGCGTCCCCCACCCGACCGTCGCCCCAGCCCACGCCCGCCCGGAGGAGCAGGCTCCGCCGCTCCGGCCGGAACTCGAGGATCTCGCTGAACTCCACCTCGAGCCCCCGCGTGACCAGGACCGCGGCGGTCTCGAGCAGCGTGGGGAGGGCCGCCCCGGCCAGCGCCTGCTGGCCCAGGTGAGCCACCGCCTCCTGCTGTCGAGCCGCCGCGCGGAGTAACTCCTCCGCCTGGCGCACCCCCCGGATCTCGGCGCCGGGGACGAGCTGCAACCGGCCTGGAGCCATAGGAAGAGCCCAGAAGATCAGACCGGGAACACGCCCCCGCCACCACCGGTGGCACCCGGCGGGCGTGACCCGCGTCACCGCGCGGCTCCCCCGCACAAGCGCTTGGGCAGTGGTCAGTTAGGGCATCGCCCCGGTTGCGGCCCCTTGCCGGGATCGGGCGCCTGCACAAAAGTTTAACAAATTGTGCCAGGGGAACCGATGCCAAGGAAGCATGAACCACCGACTCCAGCGACTCTCCCTCGAGCATAAGCTCCCACTCGCCGTTAGCGGCCTCCTCGTCCTGGTGATCGGCGGCTTTTGCTGGGCCGCCTATCGCGAGGTGGGCCATGCGGCGGTGGTCAGCGCCACCGACGGACTGGAGCGCACCAGCCGACAACTCGCCGACCTCTTCGCCGCGGCGGCCCGCCAGCGGCGCTCCGAAACTCGCGCGCTGGCGAGCCACCCCTCGCTCCGCGCGTTTCTCCGGCATCCGGCACCGGGCTCGCGGGCCGCCGCCACCGAGGTTCTGGATTCGCTCCGCCGCTCGAGCGCCCTGGTGGCGTCCGTGGAGCTGTGGACGCCGGCAGGGGAACGCCTCATCGCGGTGGGCGAGGCGGGCGACCCTGCGAGCGCTCCGGCTCCGCCACCGCTCGCCGCGCCCGATTCGGCCCACATCGGACCGGTTTACCTCATGGGCGAGACGCCCCTGTACGCCGTGGCGGCCGCGGTCCCGTCCGCCGGGCGGCCGGCGGGCGTGGAGGGGTACCTGGTGCAGCGGCGCCGGGTCGCGGCCGGAGCCCAGGCCGTGCAGCAGTTCGCGGCCCTGATCGGGCCCGACGCCGGTCTCCTGCTCGGCAACCAGGCGGGCGATCTCTGGACCGATTTCATCCGGCCCGTCGCGGCCCCGCCGCCGGACGCCTGGGGCGGGGGGCCCCTCGGCTACGAGCGACCGGGCTTGGGGCCCGTGCTGGCGCGGGTCCTGCCCGTGGCCGGGACCCCGTGGGCCATTGGAGTGGAGTTACCGCGCGACCGGGTGCTGGCCCGGGCCCGCGGGACCCTGGGGCGTCTGGTGTTGATCGCGCTCGGCATCGTCGGGCTCGGGGCCGCGGGCGCCTGGGCCGCGAGCCGGCGCATGACCCGGCCGCTGGCGAGCGTCACCCGGGCTGCCGAGGCCATTGCCGCCGGACGGCCGGTGCCGCCCCTGGCGATCGAGCGCGGCGATGAAATCGGTCGGCTGGGCGAGGCCTTTCGCCACATGGCCGCCCGGGTCGAGCAGGCGCGCCGCGATCTCGAAGATCGGGTCGCCGAGCGGACCCGGGAGCTGGAGGACGCCAGGCGCCGCTTGGAGCAGGCCTCGGAAGAGCGCTACCGCGCGCTGTTCCACGAGAACCCCCTTCCCATGTGG
>DATLXT010000224.1:0-6142 GCA_035575475.1 Gemmatimonadales bacterium
CCGCGCCGCCTCGAGCGCGGCCCGGTCCGGCAACCCCGCCTCGAGCCCCCGCAACTCGGCCGCCAGCGCGTTGCGCACCTCGCGCGCCCGCTCCTGCGCCAGGCGCAACCGCTCGTAGCCGAGCACGCGGGACAGGAAGGCCGCCCGCTCGGTCTTCCCCAGCCCGGCCATCACCGTGAGTTCCTTCTGACCCGTGAAGTAGGTGTTGAAGAACTCGTCGTGAGTCATGCCCAGGGCCCGCTGGAGCTTGTCGGTCACCTCCGTGATCGCGTTGGCCAGCAGGCGCCCGTCCTCGGTCAGCTCGGCCGAATGGAGCCCGCGGACCACCCGGTAGGTGTGGCGGCCCAGCTCGAACTCCAACTCCACCCGGACGCTGGAGCGCGGCTTGGCGCGCAGGTTCCGGATGGACTCCCGGTCGCCCCGCGCCGCCGGCTGCCCGTAGATGGCCCAGGCGATGGCCTCGAGCAGCGTGGTCTTGCCCGATCCGTTCGGCCCGATGATCCCGGTGATCCCGTCACCCAGCTCGATCTCGGTGTCCGCGTGCTGGCGGAAGTTGACCAGGCGGAGCCGGCGGATCTTCACGGCTCGTCCTCGCGCCCGGCCCGCTCCAGATACTCGAGGCCCAGGGCCACGAACGCCCCGCGGTCCAAATCGGCGTCGAGCGGCCGGCGCGCCAGAAACTCGCGCACCACCTCGGGCAGCGTCTGGCGACGGCCGGGCGCGCCCGCCCCCACGGCGCGTCGCTCCGCCGGGCGCCGCACGTCGAGGTGGAAGTTCAGCGCCCGCGCCTTGTACGCCCGGATGGCCGCGTGATCCAGATCGCGCGCCGTGGCGCGGGCCACGTCGTAGACCACCAGCCGGACCACCTGCTCGTCGATCGCCGGCTGGGCCTGCGCCACCCGCTCGGCGATGAGGGCGTCCAGGTCTTTGGGCCCGAGGCCCGCGCCGTGAATGGCCGGCAGGTCCAGAAGGCGCCGCGGCGGCGCGATGGGTCGGAACACCGGGCGGGCCGCCGGGAGGTCCACCAGCAAATAGCCCTTTCCGGGGACCTGTCGGTCCGCCTCCTCCCGCAACTCGCCCCAAGGGTTCGGGCTCACGTACTCCAGGCTACCAGCGTACCAGGCGTTGGCAGCCACCTCGCGGCACACGTGGTAATGGCCCAACGCCACATAGTCCCATTGCCGCGCGCCCAGCTCCTGCCGGGTGACCAGCGCCCCGCCGTACTCGGCGTAGCTCCGGTCCTCGCCGATCACCCCTTCGACCTCGCCGTGCAGGAGCAAGAGGTTGATGGTGGCGCCGGGCTCCGGGCGCAGGGCCGGCCGGTCGGCCTGAATCAGCGCCTGGTGCGGGACGGCCAGGACGGCGGTGTCGAGCTTGGGGAAGACCACCCGCCGGGCCTGATCGGTCACCACCTCCACGCCCAGCGCCTGGTACAGCCGAAGGATGGTGCCGGTCTCCGAGGAGCGCGGGGTGTCGTGGTTGCCGGCGATCAGGACCACGGGCGTGCCCGGAAGCTCGACCCGTACCCGTTGCAGCTGCTGAAAGCAGAACAGGATGGCGGGGTTGGTCGGCCGCACCGAGTGGAAGACGTCTCCCGCCAGGAGGATGAGATCCGGCCGTTGCTCCAGCACGTCGTCCACGGCGCGGCGGAACGCCTCGGCCACATCGGCCTCCCGCTGATTTCCGCCCCGCGGGGTCTGCCGGTCGAACTGCCGAAAGCCGAGATGCAGGTCGGCCAAGTGGGCGAGCTTCACGCGGTCAGGGCGCTCCCCGGGCTAGTAGGGTTCATCGGAAATGGGGGTGAGCGGGGGCACGCCCTCCCGGGAGCGGGCCGGTTCGGCCGGAATTCGGGCGCCCAGCACCTTGCGGAAATAGGCCAGCACGTCGTCCGGGCGCGCCCGGCGCACCGCACCCAGCGCGCGCCGCACGTCCTCCGGAGGCCGGTCGGCGATCAAGTCCTTGACCTGGTTCGGGCGGATCCGCCGGTCGAGCTGCGCCAGCTGGCGCGCCACCGCCTCCTCGAACGGGAGGTCGGCGGCGGGCGGAAACCGCTCCACACCGTCCCGCCCGCGGAGCACGGCCGGGCGCGGGAACCGGACGAAGATCGGCTGCGTGAAGTGCGGGTGGCGCACCATCAATTCCCCTACCGGCAGCGTGGCCAGCTTGATCTTGGTCGCGGGTGACAGCACCTGGTATCCCGGCGTGGCCAGCTCGTCCATGTCCATCCGACCGAAGACCTGCGTGCCCGCGTTCCCCACCACGCGCCGATGCACCTGCGAGCGAAACTGCTCGGCGCCGAACAGCACGAGCCCGAGGTAGCGTCCCCGCTCGGACAGGTCGAGCAGCATCTTCTTCACGTAGGTTTCGGGCCCATCGGCGGGCGCGTACTTGTTCAGCTCGTCCACGAACACGATGACGGTGTCCACCCCGAGGTCGCGCCGCTCCAGGTGCTCGCGCAGCCGCGACACGACGCGGGCGAACACCAGGTCCTGCCCCAACGGGTCCACATTGGCGACGTCGATGACGTACACGGTCCGGTCCTCGAACGCGCCCCAGGGAAGATCGTGCGAGGGCCCGTCGTCGGTGACCAGACCCTTGCACCGCGTCGAGATGTTGGAGAGGCGGTTCCGGACCTTCCGGATCGTCGCCACGTGATGGGTGCGCCACATATCGCTGCGACCGAGGGCCTCGAGGCCGTCGAAGATGGCCCGAAACAGCCGATCCAGATCGGCGAAGGTCTCGACCCGGTGCTCGCCTCCGAACCCGTCCTCGAACGGCCGGTCCAGCACCCGGTCCGCCAGGAAGTCGATGAACGCGTCGGCCTTGGCATCGATGTCGTCACGGTTGAGCAGGACCTCGGCGAAATCGAGGACCTCGCGAAGACCCCAAACGAGCGGCTGCACCTCGCCCACCAGATCGGGATGGGTGCGCAGGGTGTTGAGGTTGACCCCGTCCGCCTTGTAGGGCGCGAAGTAGCGCACCCGCTCGAACGGCCGGGCCTCGACCCCGAGCCGCTGGTAGCGCCGCCGGTCCTCTTCCTCCAGGGTTCCCGGCCGATCCAGGAAGCAGAGATCCGGCCCCTTCACGTTGAAGCACACCGCCGCCACCCGCCCCTTGTGCCGCGGGAAATGCTGAAAGATGGAGGCCACCAGGAACTCCACGGCGCTGGTCTTGGTCGCGAGCCCCGAGACGCCGGAAATGTTGAGATGGGCCGCCTCGGGACCCAACAGGAACTCGGCGTCGAGATAGACCGGCGCCTCGAGCCCGCCCGCGGTATAGAGGCCGATCGGGATGGCGGTGGGCGCGGCGGACCGGAGGTACCCGTCCATGCGGAGCGCCTGCGCCACGTCCGCGTCGGTCGCGAGGAATACCTCCCCCAGGGGCACCGGCTGAAGCGGCTCTTCGGGGATCTGCCGCAGAACGGCGGCGGTCCAGAGCCGGATCTCCTGCCGCACCGTTGGCGCCTCGGCGGCCCTGGCAGGGTCCCCTTCGGCGCCGACGACGTCGTGGAGCGGGGTGGGGAGGTCAGAGTACGCCAGCCCTTCGGTGACGACGCCGTACACCACGCGGCCCGCCGCACGCGTCCCGCCCCCCGCTTCGAGGTTCCCGCTTCCCGGGGCTTCGACGCGCACGATGGCCCCGATCCCGATGCCGGTCTCGGTCACGGTCCAGAAGTGAAACTGGTGCGGGGTCGTGGGCTTGAGCTCGGTCGCGACCACGCGGCCCACCGGGCCCGACAGCGCGCGATCGATCATAGCCGGCTGGCCGGGAGGCGAGAGCCGGCGGCCGGGAAGAACTCGCGCGGCACCCGGGCGTTCAGGTACGTCTCCACGTCGTGTATAGGATACAACAGCCGGTCCCAGCGCGCGTCGGGCGTCGCGAGCGGCGCCCGTTCGGCGTACAGCCACCCGCCCACCCGGGACGCCGCCTCCACGGCGTCGGGATGGGCCCGGGTCTCGATCCGCAACAGGCCGTACAAGAGGTCGTTTCCCTCCCAGGGCCAGAGCCGGAGGTACCACGAGTAAACCTCGTGGCGGGCCCGGCCCCGGGGACGGAACACGCTGGTCCGATGCCGCGGCGGCAGACGGAGGGCCCGAGCCAGCGCGGGGCCCTCGAAGTACTGCGCGCTGTGGCTCTTGACCACGCCCAGCACCCGGGGGTGGCGCGCCAGCCGGGCCGATTCCGAGAGCACTCCGTCCACCACCAGCCACTCGTCCGGTGCGAGGCCCGCGGCGTAGCGCTCGCCCACCTCGCGCTCGGCCTCCACCCGGGCGCCCTCGACGGCCCGTCGGGCCGCCTCGAGCGTTCGGCCCGGCTGACCCAGGTCCGCCTCCGCGAGTTCCAGGATCTCCACCCCGGCCCGCTCCAGCGCGCCGCGGACGGCCGGGGACAACCCCGCGAGCCGGGTGACGGCGAGTTCCCGCGACGCCTCGAGGGCGGTCACCAGCCGCCGATCCCGGCCCCGGTGGCGCACCGCCGCTGCCACCAGCGCCCGCACCACCGGGGTTACGCCGTCGTAGGCCACCACGCGCCAGTGCTGGATGCCGTCGAGAAACGCCGCCGCCTCGGGACGAAACCCGTCCACCAGAGGGTGGATCTCGAGCTCCACGCCCTCGACGAGCTCGGCGCCGGCCACCGCGGCCTCGTCCACCCGGCCGAGGCTCGCGTCCGGGACGTAGCGCGCGGGGGCCGCACCGGCCGCCACTACGGCCTCGACCCAGCTGCGGGCGGCGCTCACGGGGTGCGGAGCGCCCATCCCAGGTAGGTGACGCTCAAGTCGTCCGTGAGGAAGCGGTGTCCCCGCTCGTCGCGGGCCACGCCCTTCATCTCCTGGACCACCATGCCGTGCTGCCCCAGGACGGCCTCGAGCTCGTCAGGCGTCACGAAGCGGCGGAAGTCATGGAACCCTTCGGGCATGGTGCGCTCGACATACTCTTCGATCCAGATGAGCTGAAGAAACGCCGCGGGAGTACGGTTGTGCGTGAGGAACCCGAGTCCGCCCCCCGGCGCGAGCACGCCGGCCATCGCCGCCGCCGCGCGGTCCAGGCTCTCGACGTGCTCCAGGACGTCCACCGCGACCACCAGATCGAATCGCTCGGGGAAGTGCTCGGCGGAAAGATCTTCGGCGGTGCCGAGGCGGTAGTCGATGAAGAGGCCGGCCGCCCGGGCATGCGCCCGGGCCGCGGCGAGCGACTTCGGCGACGGGTCGAGCCCGGTCACCTGAGCGCCCTCGCGGGCCAACGCTTCCGCCAGAACCCCGCCGCCACACCCCACGTCCAACACCCGCTTTCCCCCGAACCCGCCGAACACCCGGCGCAGGTAATCCACTCGCACCAGGTTCAGCTGGTGCAGGCCGGCGAAAGGCCCCCGGTCGCTCCACCAGATGCCGGGGACCCGCTCCACCAGCCGTTCGTACTTTTCCGGTTCCGGGAGACCTTCCAGGCGAGGCAGCGTCAGGCCGTGGCCTCGACGTTCGGGAATGGCGGCACCTCGAGGAGCCAGAGTCCCGCCAGCCGGGACTGCCGGTCCACCTCGACCAGCAGGCAGTCGGCCACCCGCACCACCGTCGCGGGCCGCCCCCGCCCCACCCGAATGTGGAAGACCGACTCGGCGGCGTTCTTTTCGATGGCGATGGCGGTGTCCACCTCCACGGCGGCCACGCCCGGTTGCGAGTTTCGGCTGGGGAACACCACGCGCCCGTCCCGGGCGGCCTCGGGCGGCACCAGGGTCTCGACCGTGCGGATGTCATCCGGCCAGCTCACCACGTCCACTCCTCGCACCACGCCCCCGGCGACGTCCAGGACCACGAACGACCCGTCGGCGCCTTCCAGGTCCACGGTGCCGGTCAGGCCGCTGGCCTTGGTCCCCCCCTTGAAGGCCACCGAGAGGATGTCGGTCTCCGGGTCCCAGCGGTAGGTGGCCTTGGGCAGCTTGCCGTCGAGCGGCTCGATTCGAGCTTCGAACTGCATGGAGGCCGGCGCCTTCCAGCGCGTTTGTGGGGCGGATAATATAGGCCTCGCGCAAGAGCGGAGGAAGGATGGAGCGCCGGGAGTTTCTGGCGGTCGCAGCTTTGGCGGCGGTAGGGCGGCCGGCCGGTTGGTCCCCCGGCGGCCCGTGGCCGGCGAGCGCCCGCGCGCCCCAC
>DATLXT010000225.1:0-9699 GCA_035575475.1 Gemmatimonadales bacterium
GCCGGGGGTCTCCCGCGTCATGAGCGGAAGGAGCTCGTGCGCGAACTTGAGGTTGCTGGGGCGAGGCCCCACCGGCGGTCGCCAGGAGATTCGCGCCCGGACCACCCCGTCGTGGCACGCCGCGCAACGCTCGGGGTCCGGCCACATCGGGGCCTCGGGATCCTCGGCGCCCCGATGGCACGACCCGCAGGTGGGGAACAGGCGCTCATGCTTGGGATGATCGAACCCGGCGACCAGGCGCGGGGTTTGAGCCGGAAGCCCGCTGCCCGACACCAGCACGCCGGCGAGGATCAGGCCGCGAACTTCCCGCCCGGTCGCGCCGCGGCCCGTCACCGTGCCGACCTCCCGCCCGGCAGGAGGCGGATCGCCGGCGGCAACCCGTCTGCCTCCGCCCCGCGTGAGAAGAAGAGCACCAGCCGCGCCGTGGCGCGGAACTGGTCCCAGTCGAAGGCGGCGGCGTCAGGGCGCCGACGCCGCTCGTCGTAGAGGGACGCCGTCAGGCCGACGCGCAGGCGGGGCGATGGCTCGATCTCGGCATCGAGTCCGTAGGCCCGCACCAGCGCTTCGTTGAACCGGAACTCCAGCGGACGATTGGCGCTGCTCCCGAGCAGCGTGGCGCTGAAGCGCCGGGAGGGTCGGTAGGTGATGCCGCCGGCGAGCCCCGCAGCCGCGGCGCCGGGGCCGAACTCGCGGCGGTACCCGGCGTCCAGCGTCCACTGCGGTCGTGGCCTCAGGGTGGCGCCGAGCTCCCAACGCCAGCCGTCGTCTTCCGCCTGAAACAGCGGCGTCGCGGCCTCGGCCGCGTCGAAGACGTACCGCTCGTACCCGCCACGCAGCTCTAGGCGCGGATGCAGCGCCACTGCGGCGTCGGCCCGCACGGCGCGGTACGGCACCGGCGAGAACGCTCCCCAAATGGTCCAGAGGTCGAAGTGGGGCCGGTAGCGCCGCGCGCCGATGGTCGCGCGCAGGCGCCCCGTCGAGTAGCCGAGCGACGCCTCGGCGCTCCCCCACCACCCGGCGGCCAGGTCGTAATCCGCGCCCCCTCCCACCCGCACCCCCGGGAGAGGCCGCAGGACCGCGTCCACGCCGATCCGCTCCGAAACGAATTTGGCCGACTGCGGGTCCACTTCGCGCTGGTACTCGACCCACACGTCCCCGGGCGACGCGCTCCACCCCGCGCCGAATCCGGCCACGATCTGGCGCCGGCGCGGTTGAAAGTCGTCCAAGGGGTTCAGCGCGGGACTCGTCACCGGGATTGCCGCGCCCCGAGCGAGCCCCCACCCCAGGTAGCCGCGAACCTCGGCCCCGAGGCGTGGGTCCCGAACCACCAGGCCCGCGCCGTCGAAGCCCGTGGTGCCGAGCCGCGAGGCGACGACCTGGCGGCCCAGGCGGGCCGTGGCCCGCGCCACCGCGTACTCGGCGTAACCTTCGAGCAGCTGTACGGCCGGGGCCGTTCCGGGCCAGCCATCGGTGGCGCCGACGTCCAGGCCGAGGCGCCCCACCGCGTGCACGCTCAACCCGGGGAGGCCGAGGCCCCACACCGTGAGAGAGGCCGTCGAGGTGACGGGACCGCCCCGCCGCGTCGGGCCGGGCCGGAAGAAGGTGCAGTAGGCCGCCCCCGCCCGGCATTGGACGGCGTAGCCGTCCGGCGAAGACGGTCCCGTGCCCGGCCCCGTGACGGTGTCGCCCACCGGGATGCTGTCCAGGGCCACGCCCCGATACGCCGCCGTCTGCCACCGGGTGTCCAGCCTCAGCCGGTAGCCCTGTGCCGGCGCCAGCCCGGGCAGGATCGCGAGCAAGCCGGCCGCCGCGGCGGCGCGCGTCGCCCCCGTCATCCGTCTCCCGCCTGGTGCAAAGTCGTCCGGAACTCCTGGGGCGACGCCAGGAAGTGACAGACGGTGCATTCACGGTCGGCGTAGTGCCGCTCCCGGGAGCCGTGACAGGTCTCGCAGAACCGCCGGTCCGGAGTGAGCAGGGATACGACGGCTGGAGCGTGGCACCGATCGCAACGGACGTGAGTCTCGGGCAGGACCGCGTGCGCGGCGCGCGGGTCCGCGCCGCCATGGCACGCCCCACAGTTGCGGCCCGCGGCGTGATGCTCCGCGTGACAGGACCGGCAGCTCACGGCCGGATCAACCGCGAGGGTGACGGGCGTGGTGTGGCACACCACGCACCGCGGAGCCTCGTGGGTGGTGTGCCGGAACGGCACCGGGCGGTCGCGAGGTGCATGGCCGCGCACGATCACCCGGACGGCCACGTCCCGCGCCGCCGCCCGTTGCGCGGCCTGATGGCAGGCGCCGCAATTGCTGGCCTCCGGCCGCTGGTGGTGACAGATCTGGCAGCCGCGCGGGCGCTCGAAGGTGAGGCGGCGGCCGCCTTGGGGGATGGCGTGACAGGTGATGCAGGAGAGCGCTTGGTGACGGGTGTGGGAGAAGGTGTCGGGCGGAGCCAGGCGCGGGGGTGGATCGTCCGGCAGCGGCGCGTCCCCCTTCCCTTTGGCTCGGCCCGGCGCCGGCCCGTGCCCCCACGAGACCGGCCGCAGGGCGCGGGTGGTGTCGAACGGCACGGGGAGCCGACGGCCGGTGCGCTCGTTGACGGCGCGGTGACAGCCGGCGCAGTCGCTGGCGTCCACTTGGGCCTGATGCGGCAGGTGGCACGTGATGCACTGGGGCGCCGCCCGGCGGTGGCTCTCCCCGATGTGGAACGGCTCGGTCCGCCAGTCGGCATGGCAGCCCGCCTGGGTGCAGGTGGCGCGGGCGGCGGCGGGGCTCTCCTGACGGTGGGGATTGTGACACATCCCGCAGCTGCCGCGGTGGGCGTCGCGCGCGGGGTCCATCTCCATGCCGGCCAGTCGCTGGCGCATCTCGTGGCAGCCGAAGCATTGCTGGGCTCCGGGACGCAGGGCTCCCAGCGCGGAATCGCGGCCGGCCAGGGCAGGCAGATCGGCCGTGAACCGATGGCAGGTGGTGCAGTGCAGGGCGGTCTGGCCCGCCATCTTGCCCAGCGCGATCCGACTCTGGTCGTGACACCCCGCCTGGCCGCAGGTCCGGTCCAGCGGAGCGAACCGGTGCACCTCCACCCCGTGACAGGTCACGCACTGGACGCCCTGGAGGGCGGGCTCCCGGGACTCGAGATGGGTGCGATGCCCCGCGGTGGACGCGATGCGCTGCCAGACTTCCTTCTCCCCGGTCACGTGGCATTTCGCGCACACCGCGTTTGGTACCTTGGCGTGGGGCCCGATTTCCGCGGGCCGCTCCGCCACCCAGAGGTACAACTGGCGCATGCTGGCGAAGAGCGACTGCTGATGGCAGTCGTGGCACGACAGCTTGCTGTGCTCGCTCTGGGTGAAGCGGACGTAGGCCGGCCCCATGACGTGGCAACCGGTGCAGAAGCCGTTGTCGTGCTGCATGTAGTTCCAGCCGACGCCGCCGAACCCTGCGGTCAAGAGCAGCACCGCCGCGGCGGTCGCGCCCAGCCAGATCCTCGTAGTTCGGGGACGCGAGGAGAGCCAGGCGGCGATCGCCCGGCGGCGGCGCCACAGGGCGACCGCCACGGCGAGAGCCACGAGGATGCCCACGACGATTCCGGCGATCTGGATCCAGGCCGGCAGGTTGAAGAGGAACCGCACCACCGTCGCGACCCCGCCCGGAAGCGGGGACTCCACTTCGGGGGCCTGGGCCAGGAAACCGGCCCCGGAGACCGCGAGGTTTCCGGGGCCGGGGGGGAGAGCCATGCCTCTACGTTACCGCAACGACGTCTGCCGCACCACCGCCCGGGGGAACGGGACTCTGCCCGTCACACCGAGGGGGCCGTCCAGGATCTTCTGAACCTCGGGCGACGGCGGGGTCCACCACGGCTGGCTGCCGTACAGATCGTTGAGCTCCTGGATGCTCGCGCGCAGGAGCGCCTCGGCGATGAACGGATTATGGACACCGTGGGATTTGTCGCCGTTGTCGTAGAGGAACCCGGCGGCGTCCTCCCCGACCAGCCGCAGGTTGAACTCGGCGCCGTCCGCCGCGGTGACCGGCGCCGCAGTCGGATTGAGGTCGGTCGTGTTCGCCTTGATCTTGGCCAGGTACCCGGAGTCCGCCGGGAACGCGTCGATCGTCCGATCGCCATCCGCGTCCACCCAGAGCTGCCGCGACAGCTGCTGCAGCCGGGTGCGGGAGACTGCCAGGAAGTTGGCCGCGTCGTTCTCGCTCGCGTGGCAGCCGGAGGCGGCGCACGGCTTGAACGAGCGCGCCGTGGGCGTGTAGGCGCAGTTGCGGATCGTGTCGGTCGGAACGCCGTTCGCGTCGTAGCAGGGGATGGGCCGGAAGAGGTGGCCCGTAACCGTTTGCACGAACCCCTGGGCCGGGTCGCTCACGTCGAAGCGGAACACGTGGCATCCGGCGCAGAGCTTCGGGTTCCGCGTCAGCGAGGCGTGCGACATGCTGCTGGCGGCGTTGAGCAACGCGGTGTCGAGGTAGGCCGGATTCTGGTAGCCGGCCTCGCCCAGGAGCACGGCGCCCTGCGGCGCGTGCGGCGTGTTGCCGCGGGAGCTGCCGCTCGCGGGCACGGTGCGCCGAATGTGGCACTGCATGCACAGGTTCTGCTGGGGATCGGCGGTCTCCAGCGGGAACCGCAGCTGCGCGGTGTTGGGCGACCCGTGCGGATCGTGACAGACCGCGCAGGTGATGCCCAGGGCGGTGTTCGCATTCACCGGGTCGTTCCGCTCGACGTATTCCGCCGTCACGCCGAACCGCTTGAGCACGTTCCGTCCCTCGTGGCACCCCAGGCACGAGGCGTAGGTGGTGGGGTTGCTGGCGTAGTTGGCGATCACCTCGGGTTGGGCTTCGGCATGGCGCGACTGCGCCCATTCCTCGACGAAGGGGTGATGCGCGCCCTGATGGCAGTCGCCGCAGGTGCCGCCGGTGTCGCTGATCTCCACGGCGACGCGGGCGATGGGCTTGGCACCGACGTCGGGGACCGACGCGTGCTCGAACCCCGGTCCGTGGCAGCTCTCGCACTGCACGTCGTGGTAGGCCGAGTCGGCCACCCGCGTGTACCCCGCGGGCGCCGCGGCGGGATTACCCCGCTCGCTCACCGTGTGGCAGCCCACGCAGAAGCCCTGGACGGCCGGGCCTGCCGATTGCAGCCCGGCCCAGGCGCCCGCATGCGCCGAAGTCTTCCAGTCGCGCTGGTGCCCCACGTGGCAGTTGCCGCACGAGGTCTGTTTCTCCGAGACCGTGAAGTAGCCGAGGAACCCGTTGATGCTGTCCCGAGGCGGGTTGAACGGCGGGCGGTCGCGATAGACCAGCTTTTCGTCGGTACAGCCGCCCAGGGCGAATGCGGCGGCGACGGCGACCAGGATTCGACAGGACCTCATACGCACCCCCTGCAACCGCTGGTGAACCTACCCGCGATGGCGAGCGTCACCGCCGCGACGCGACATCCTGGAGGTACAGCAGGATGTCGGTGGTCTGCGAGCCGGTGAGGGCCGGTGTCTTCATCCGTTCCATGTTCCGCTGCATGCGCGCGAACACCGCCGGCCAATCCTGAGCCGAATGCACCCGGGGATCGGGGAGCGCATGACAGCGGCTGCATACCAGCGCGAAATCCTCGCGCCCGCGTCCCGGCGGCAGGTTGGCCCCGCTCACCTTGAGCGCGTTCGCGACCAGATAGTCGAGCATCACGAACCGCTCCTGCATGGTCGGCACCGCCACGCCCAGGGAGGGGTCCAGGCCTTCCATGCGGAGCCACATCCGGCGCACCACCCCCGGCCAGTCCGTGGCGCTGTGCGACGACGGCGCGGGGAGGTTGTGACACTGGGCGCAGTACTTGGCGAGGAGCTGGGCACCCTGGGAGCCGGGGTCCGGGAGGTCGGCGGGCGTAATGCCGGGGGGAGGCAGGGCCACATTGGCCGCGGCGAGCAACAGCTCGTCCTGCCGGTGGAGCCGACCCGACCCGGCCTGCGCCCGTCCCTCCTGCGAGCCGCCGCGGCACCCCAGCACCCCCAGGGCCCCCAGCGCGACCACCCAGGGCCACACACCCGCTCGCCGCATTAGCACGTTCTTCGCGATGCTCATCCCCCGCCTCCGCCGGGTGTGGCCGACCCAAGAATCCCCTCTTCCGGGTGAAGGGTTCGTGAAGACCGCGTGAGAAGATGCTTGAGCCGAATCCGCTCCTCGCGCTCGCGTTCGTCCAGCGCCTGACGCACGCGCACCAGCTCGCGCCGCAGATCCGGCGCCAGCCGACGTTCCAGCGTGTTGACCTGGCGCGACGTCTGGGCCAGCGCCGCGCCCAACCGCCGGATCAGCATCTCGCGCGGCGCCGCATCCAGCAGCAGCTCGGTGAGCTCCTCGAACTCCCGCGCCGCCTCGACCGCGGCGGGGCCCGTGGCTCCCGGGGCGGTACCCCGGGCGCCGAGGCCATGGATCACCGGCGGACGGGCTTCGATGCTGGCCACGGCGATCCCCCAGACGGATCCGGCGCGCAGCTCGACCAACAGGTCCCGGGTGGGCCAGCCCAGCGCGCGCAACCCGGGCAAGCCGTGGAGGGCCAGCGCCCGGAGCAAGGCCGGGTAGGCGCGGGCGACCCGCACGCTGATCCGCTCGCGGGCGTCGCGCGCGGGCCGCGCCAGCCGGAACAGCTCCCGTACCAGCGCTTCGCGCTTGCGGCGCAAGAGGGCCGTGCCTTTGGTCACGCGCTCCAGCCGCCGCGCGGCGCGCAGCAGATTCATTCGGGTCGGGGCGAGCGGCCTCACCGGGTCCTCCCCGCCCCTCGCGCCGCCCACGTCGCGTCCGAGATCCGCAACAGGTCGCCGCGCGGCAGCGTTTCCAGCAGGCGCCACCCCAGGGCGATCGTCTCCGCGGTGCTCCGCCGGGCCGAGCCCTGGCCCACGAACTCGCGCTCGAAGCGGTCCGCGAACGCCAGCGCCCGGCGATCCGCCTCCGCGAGCCCCGCTTCTCCGACGATCGCCGCCATGAGCCGCGCCTCGCGCCCGGCGGTGTAGAGCGCGTACAGCTGGTCCGCCCACTCACGGTGCTCCGGGACCGTGCGGCCCGCGCCGATGCCCGCCTGCATGAGACGGGAGAGCGAGGGGAGGACGTCAATGGGAGGAAACACACCGCGCCGGTTGAGCTCCCGGCTCAGGACCACCTGACCCTCGGTGATGTAGCCCGTGAGGTCGGGAATGGGATGCGTGATGTCGTCGTCCGGCATGGTGACGATGGGGAGCTGCGTCACCGAGCCCTCGCGGCCCTCGATGATCCCCGCCCGCTCGTAGAGGGAGGCCAGGTCGGTGTACATGTAGCCGGGATAGCCTCGGCGGCCGGGGATCTCCTCGCGGGCCGTGGCGATCTCGCGCAGGGCCTCGCAATAGTGCGTCATGTCGGCCATGACCACCAGTACGTGCATCCCCGCCTGAAAGGCCAGAAACTCCGCCTCGGCCAGCGCCACCCGGGGTGCGAGCAGGCGCTCGATGGTCGGATCTCGAGTTTGATTCAGGTACAACACGCTGCGCTCGCGGGCCCCGCTCCGCTCGAATCGCTCCAGGAAGGTATCGGTCTCGCGCGCCGTGATGCCGATTCCGACGAAGACCACGGCGAACGGCTCGCCCCTTGGCGCCCGGGCGCCCTCCACGATTTGCGCCGCCAGCTCCAGCCCCGGCAACCCGGCCCCGGAGAAAATCGGCAGCTTCTGACCCCGCACCAGGGTGTTGAGCCCGTCCAGGGCCGAGATGCCGGTCTCGATGTACTCGGCCGGGCGCGCTCGCCGGGCCGGGTTGAGCGGCGCGGCCCAGACGGGTCGGATCTCTTCTCCCACCGGAGCCGGCAGGCCGTCAATCGGCGCCCCCATGCCGTCGAACGCCCGGCCCAGGAGTTCCCGCCCGACCACCACGCTGGCGGTCTCGCCCGTCAGGGTCACCGTGGCTCCCGCAGGCGGCAGGCCCACCGTATCCTCGAGAACCTGGATGACGGTGATCTCCTCGCCCGCATCGATCACCTGACCGCGCCGCGGTGGCAGCCGCGGCGCCTCGATGACCACCCATTCCCCGAGAGCCACGTTGGGCGTCGTCCGCACGTAGATCAGAGGACCCGCGGCGGCATCGACGCCGCGATAGACCCGCGCCACCGGGCTCACGGCGCCCGTCCCCCGAGCACCGCGATGGCCGCGGCCGCTTCCGCCGCCCGCGCCTCGAACTCGTCCGCTCCCGCGCGCCGGGCGGCGATCAGCGCCTGGCGGGCCGGGCCGAGGGGGAGCTGGCTGAACGAGGCACCGGCCTCGAGCGCCGCGAGGCCCGCCCGGTAGAGCCCCAGCGCCAGCGCCGCCAGCCGATGCGTCTTCGCCACCGGGGACGTGGCATCGTTGGGGTCGAAGGCGCTTTGACCCAGCACGGCCTCCCGCACGGTGCGCGCCGCCTCCAGGACCAGCCGGTCCCGGTCCTGGAGAGCGTCCGGGCCGATCAGGCCCGCGATCTCGCGCAGATCGCGGTCGCGCTGAAGCAGGTCCAGCGTGGCACCCCGCAGATCGCCCCAGTCCGCACCGACGTGCTCGGCGAACCACCTCTGGAGCGCGTCGGCGTAGAGACTGTAGCTCGTCTCCCAGTTCACCGCGGGGAACTGCCGCTGGTGCGCCAGCTCGGGATCCAGCGCCCAGAGCGCTCCCGACACCCGCAGGGTCGCCTGCGTGACGGGCTCCGAAAAGTCGCCGCCCGGCGGCGATACCGCGCTGATCACGGTGAGCGCCCCCTCCCGCTCGGGCGCGCCCAGTGCGGTGACGCGACCGGCCCGCTCGTAGAACTTGCCCAGCCGGTTACCCAGGTACGTGGGGTAGCCCTCCTCGCCGGGCATCTCCTGGAGCCGGGCGCCCAGCTCCCGCAACGCCTCGGCCCAGCGCGACAGGCTGTCGGCCATGAGCGCCACCCGGTAGCCCATGTCGCGGTAATACTCGGCGATCGTGATCCCCACGTACACCGACGCCTCGCGCGCCGCGACCGGCATGTTGGACGTGTTGACGACCAGCACCGCGCGGTCCATGAGGGAACGGCCGGTGCGGGGATCCACCAGCCGGGGGAATTCGTTCAAGACCTCGGCCATCTCGTTGCCCCGTTCCCCGCAGCCCACGAACACGATCACGTCCGCCTCGGCGTACTTGGCGAGCGATTGCTCGATGACCGTCTTGCCGGTGCCGAATCCCCCCGGCACGGCCACGGTGCCGCCTTGGGCCACCGGAAACAGGAAGTCGAACACGCGCTGGCCCGTAATCAGGGGCTCCCGGGACGGCAGGCGCCGGGCCACCGGGCGCGGCTCCCGCACCGGCCACTGGTGCGCCAGCCGCAGCGGGGTTCCGTCTTCCAGCCGCCCCGGCGCGTCCGCGACGGTGAACTCGCCCGGCGCCAGGGCGGCGATCACGCCCGACGCACCCGGGGGAGCCAGGACCCGATGCTCGAATCCGGGCCCCTCCTCGACCGTGCCCAGCACATCGCCCCCCTGCACCCGGTCACCCGGCCGCGCCCGCGGCGTGAAGGCCCACCGCCGCGCCGGATCGAGCGTCGGAGCCGCGACGCCCGGCCGTATGAAGTCGCCGCTCGCCCGGGCGACCTGGGCCAGGGGCCGCCCCACCCCGTCCAGGACCGAGCCCAGGAGACCCGGCCCCAGCTCGATGGTGAGGGCCCGCCCCGTGCCTCTCACCGGCTCGCCCACCCGCAAGCCCGCC
>DATLXT010000226.1:0-5661 GCA_035575475.1 Gemmatimonadales bacterium
CCATCAGGGCACGGGCTTCGTCTCGAGTCATGGCGATCAGCGCGGATTGGTGCCAGGTACAAGTAAGCCTGCCAGACGCCGGGACGCCACGTGGGCTCAGTGACCGGCCTACCTGCCGGCCGGCGGCTTCGGCCGGAAGGCGACCCAGGCCCCGGTGTCGTCCCACTCCAGCTTCAGCACCCCGCCCTCGCCCCGGGGCTCGATCGTCATGGTGAAGCGCTCGACCGGCCGGTCGAGGCGCTCGACCTGCATGGGAAGCCGCACCAGGTCGTGCCGGGCGTCGTACTCGGTGCCCCACTGCCCGGTGTTCCGGCTGACGATGAGGGTCCACCCCGCCAGCGTCGGCAGGGTCCAGAGCGTGTACCGTCCCGCCGGGATGGTGGCGCCGGCGACGTCGAGGTCGGCACTGGTGGTGAAGAGTGTGGCCTCGTTCGCGCCGGTGCGCCAGACGGCGTTCCAGGGCACCACGTTGCCGAACACCACGCGCCCCCGGCGCGCCGGGCGCCCGTAGTTGAGCGACAGGGTCGCCCCGCCCACCGTCACCTGGACGGAATCGCGCGGCGACAGCGGACCCAGCGGCCGCCGGGTGAACTCCGCGGCCAGCCGCTCGATATCGAGGCCGCTCACCCGCGACACGGTCCAATCGCCCGCCCAGGCGGCGCCCTGAATCCGGCCCGCCGCGTCCAGCGCCACCCGGTAGGGAACGCCTTCGATCACCGTCAGGGTCACCGAGTCCCTGCCCCGGCGCTCCAGGGTGATGGAGCGGGGCTCGGCGTTCGGGCCCGGCGGGATCCCGGTCTGCTTCAGGGCGGCCTCGCGGCCGGCCGCGAAGCGGCGGGTGGCCAGTTCCAGGAGGGCCCAGCAGTTCCCCACGAAGGGGATCGCCCCTGCGCGGTCGCCGTCGAACTCGATGGTCGAGACTTCGGTGGTGCCGGGGGTCTTGACCTCGAATCGTCGGGCGGCGCCGTCCGGGCCGATGCTCGTCGCGTAGTCGCGCACGAGCGTTCGGGGAGTCCGGACCACGCACCGGCCGTCCAGCCGGTCCGGGGAGCGGGCGAACTGCTCGACCGCCACCGTGTCGGTCCCGATTCGCACGATGAAGGCGCCGCGCTCGACCTCCTGGGCCGAGAGGGCGACCGCACCCAGCATCAAAACCAGCGAGCCAAGCGTGTCACGCATCGTTCCCCTCCCTCGTGTCGGATCCGGTAATGCGGCGCCGGGCGCGGCATCAGCCCGCCGCGGCGAGGTTCTCGTCCACCTGGGCCACCGTCTTCATGCCGACGATCACGACCGAGACGGCTGGCTGATCCAGCGCGAAGCGCAGGGCCAGCTGCGCGGCGGTGAGCCCCGACTTTTCCGCCAGTTCGCGCACCCGTTGCCCCAGGGCCGCCAGTCGGGCGACGTAGGGCCGCGGCATTCGCGCCCGGATGTCGCCCCTTTCCCAGAGCGAATCGGGGCCGTATTTGCCCGTGAGCAGGCCGTTGGCCAGCGGCTCGCGGGCCAGCACCGCCACCCCGGCCGCCCGGGCCGCCGCGAAGAAGCCGTTCTCGGCTTCCCGGCGGGCCAGGCTGTAGGCGATCTGCACGCTGTCGGCCATGGTGGCGTTCACGGCAGCCTCCCCCTCCCCGGGCGAATGGACCGATACCCCGTAAAACCGGATCAGTCCGTCCCGCTTCAGGTCCTCGAGGACCTCGTAGATGGACAGGTCGGCGATGAGCTGGAGCGCGGGATTGTGGAGCTGGAGGAGGTCGATGTAGTCCGTCCGCAAACGGCGGAGCGATTGCTCGACGGCGAAGCGGACGTAACGGGGCGAGAAGTTGGCATCGTGGGTGACCGGCAACGGGGTGCCCGGGGGAATCTCGTCCAGGGAGCGGCCCGCCAGGTCCGCGACGCGATCCCGAAGGAGCGGATGCACGTCGAAGTTGTAGAAGTTGCCGCCTACCTTGGTGGCGAGGATCACCCGGTCCCGCACGTCGTGCAGCACGTCGCCCAGCAGCTCCTCGGAGTGGCCGTGGCCGTAGACGTCGGCGGTGTCGAAGAAGGTGCACCCCAGCTCATAGGCCCGCCGAATGGCGCGCCGGGATTCGGCGTCGTCGGTCGGGCCGTAGGAGTTGCCGTAGCGGTTCCCCCCGATGGCCCAGGCACCGAACCCCACCGCGCTCACCGTGAGCCCGGTGCGGCCCAGGACCCGCGTCATCATCCGAGGAGTGCCCGGAGCGCGTCCGGTGTTTCGACCGGGAGCGAACAGGTCGGGCCCACACACACCGTCGCCCGGGGACGGTCGGCCGTCCGCCGGATGACCGCCCGGCGCGGCCGATACGCCTGGAGCGCGACGAGGTGCATGGCGCAGGCCGGCCCCTCGCCTCCGGGCCCCTGGACCTCGATTCGGGTGACGGGATGCACCGCCCAGTCCACGGCCCGGAGCAGGGTGGCGCCATGGAGGGACAGCTCGGCGGCGGCCCCGGCGCACGCCGCCAGCTGGCGCTCGAGCGCCTCGCGCCAGGCGGCCGAGTCGGTGAGGGCCCAGAGCCGCGCCAGCACCAGGGCCGCCGTTCCGTTGGGGGACGGGGTCGGCGCGTCCTGCACCGGCTTCGCGCGGTGGGCCAGGTAGGCGGGCCCGGTCCGCGGCTCGGCCACGTCGAAGAACCCGCCGCCCGCGTCGTCCCAGTGAGCCCGGCGGCAGTACTCCATGATCCGCCCGGCCCGCTCCAGCCACTTCGCCTGGCCCGTGGCCTCGTAGGCGTCGAGAAACGCCGCGGCGCTCTGCACCGCGTCGTCCAGGAGCCCGCCCGGCTCGGTCCCGCCCAGCACGTGACGCATGCCCCGGGTCTCGTGCCACGCCTCGGACCAGATCCGCTCGAGCACGCGGAGCGCCAGGGTGTTGCACTCCGGCCGGTCGAGGATCGCCCCGGCCTGGAGAAACGCGCCGGCCAGCATCGCGTTCCAGTTGACATAGGACGTGGTGTCGACGGCCGGCCGGGGCCGCCGGTCGCGCACCGCCTTGAGCCGCTTCAGGGCGGAAGCCAGGAGTGCGCGTTCCTGCTCGCTCCCCGGGACGCGCCGGTACCAGAGGACGTTCTTCCCGGGGTGGTGATGCATCTCGCCCGCTTCGGCGACGTCCAGCACGTCGCGGGCCACCTGCCACGCCGCCTCGTCGGGCAGCGCCTCACGGAGCTCCGCCGGTGTCCAGGTCCAGTAGTCGCCGTCGTCGCCCGGGGCCACGTCCGCGTCCTGGGACGCGTAGAAGGCGCCGCGCTCGCGGTCCGTCAGCACCTCCAGCACCCAGTCCACGATCCCCGCGGCCACCTCCCGGAACAGCGGAGTCCCCAGCGCGGCGTAGGCCGCGCAGTACGCGCGCAGCAGCTCTGCGTTGTCGGAGCTCATCTTCTCGAAGTGCGGCACGATCCACCGCTCGTCCACCGAGTAGCGGTGGAACCCGCCGCCCACGTGGTCATGCAGGCCGCCCCGCGCCATGCCGGTGAGCGTCTTCTCGACGACCTCCCGCTGCCAGTCCAGCCGGGTGTCGTACCAGCGGGCCAGCAAGAACTCGCAGGCGGCCGGGTGCGGGAACTTGGGGGCGGTGCCGAAGCCGCCGTAGCGGACGTCGAACAGCCGAGCCATCTGATCGGCCGCTCGCTCGACCAGGCCCGCGTCCGGCGTACCCGGCGCGGTCTCGTTCAGGGACCGGACGACGTGTTCGCGGAGGGCGCGCGCGTTCTTCACGACCTCGGCCCGCTGTTCGCGGTAGAGCCGCGCCACCTGCCGCAGCACCGTCCGGAACCCGGGCGGCCTCCCGGGGTTCCCCTCGGGCGGGAAGTAGGTCCCCCCGAAAAACACCTCGCCGTCCGCCGTGAGAAACGCGGTGAGGGGCCAACCGCCCTGCCCGGTCAGGGCCTGGACCGCGCGCTGGTAGCGCGCGTCCACCTCGGGGCGCTCGTCGCGGTCCACCTTGATGCAGACGAACTCGCGATTGAGCAGTTCGGCCGTCTCGGGGTCCTCGTAGGACTCGCCATCCATCACATGACACCAGTGGCACCAGGCGGCGCCGATGTCGAGCAAGACCGGTTTGTCTTCGGCCCGCGCCTTGGCGAAGGCCGCTTCGCCCCAGGGGAACCAGGACACCGGCTGGTGCGCGGCGGAGCGCAGATAGGGGGAGCGCTCGGCCGACAGGAGATTGGGCATGGGAGGAAATGTAGCCGCGGAATCGGGGGCGCTCAGGCGGTCTCCAGATACCGCAATGCCGTGCGGGTGAGCAGCTCCGTCCCGATGACCAGCGCCTCCTCCTCGATGTCGAATCGCGGGCTGTGATGCGGGGGCGCGCCGCCCTGGCGCGGCGCCGCACCGACGAACGCGAAGCATCCCGGCACCGCCGCGAGATAGCAGGCCATGTCCTCCCCACCCATGGTGCGGACGTCGTCGCGCACTCGCGAGGGACCCACCAGCTCCACCGCCACCTCGCGCATCAGCGCGGTCATCCGCTCGTCGTTCACCACGGGCGGACTCAGCCGCCGGTAGCGCACCTCGGCCCGGGCGCCGAAGGCGGCCGCGACCTGCTCGGCGGTGCGCCGCACCAGGTCGGGGCTGTCGTCGTGAAACCGGCCGCCAAAACTCCGCACCGTGCCGGCGAGCTCGGCCCGGTCGGGGATGACGTTGAAGGCCTCCCCCGCGTGTACCCGGGTCACGGACACGACGCCCTCCTCGGTGGGGTTCCTGGCTCGGCTGACCAGCGTCTGGAGGGCGCTGACGATGTGTGCCGCCGCCACCACCGGGTCCACCGCCTGGTGCGGTGCGGCGGCGTGACCGCCCCGCCCCTGGATCTCGATCGCGAAGTGGTCCACCGCCGCCATGACGGGGCCGGGCCGGATGCCGATGGTGCCCAGAGGCAGGTCGTTCCAGAGGTGCAGCCCGAACGCCGCCTGCACCGCCGGATCGTGCAGCGCGCCCTCGGCGATCAGCCGCTCCGCGCCGCCGCTGATCTCCTCGGCCGGCTGGAACGCGAACTTCACCGCTCCGGGGAGACGCACCTGCGCCAGCCGGCGCGCCGCCTCCAGCCCGATGGCCACGTGCCCGTCGTGACCGCAGGCGTGCATCTTGCCGGGCACTCGCGAGCGATACGGCACATCGTTGGCCTCCTCGACCGGCAGCGCGTCCATGTCGGCCCGGAGCAGGACGCAACGCGGTCCCTCGCCCCGCACCGCCAGCACCCCCGTGGTGGCGACGCCGGTGCGCACCGTGTACCCCAGCGCCCCCAGCCGCTGGGCCACGAGTGCGGCGGTACGGGTTTCCTCGAAGCCGAGCTCGGGGTGCTGGTGCAGGTCGCGGCGGTCGGCGACCAGCTGAGCACGGTCGACGGGCGGGAGCGTGATGGTCACGCGGCCGCCGTCACACTCTCGACGACGGGCACAGATCGCTCAGGACGCATATCTCGCAGCGCGGCCGCCGCGCCACGCAGACCGCCCTGCCATGCAGGATCAGCATGTGCGAGAAAACGGTCCACTTGTCGCGCGGCAGGAGATCCATGAGGTCGCGCTCGATCTTCTCCGGCGTGCGTTGACGGGTGAGCTTGAGCAGTCGGCTGATACGCCGCACGTGGGTGTCCACCACCACCCCTTCGTTCTTTCCGAACCAGGTGCCCAGCACCACGTTGGCGGTCTTGCGCCC
>DATLXT010000227.1:0-14679 GCA_035575475.1 Gemmatimonadales bacterium
CGCGCCCGCCGGCGCCGCGGCCCCCCGTGCCGACACGGCGAAGAAGCCCGAGCTCCCCTGGAAGCCCTGGGCCGAGGTGACCAGAGACGCCCGCGTGGTCCCGGGCCTCTTCACGGCCTACCTCAAGCGCGAAAGCGTCTACCTCGCGCTCGGGCCCGAGCACTTCGACCGGGATTACCTCTTGGTCACCCAGCTTTCCCAGGGCGCGGGCGATTTCGGCCTGGACGGAGGGTCCAGCATGCGCTCGGACCTGGTCCGGTTCCACCGCGCCGGCGACAAGGTCCAGCTGTGGGTGGTGAACCCGTACGTGACGGCCCCGCCCAACACCCCCATGGCGCAGACCGTGGCGTACTCCTTTGGCCACTCCGTGGCCCACGCCTTCCCCATCGCCAGCATCCGCGATACGACCAACGAGGTGCTGATCGACCTCGCGCCGTTCCTGGTCTCCGATTGGGTGGACATCGGGTCGTTCTTCGACTTTCTGATCCGGGTCTTCCGGCTTCAGGGGGGCGCGGCGTTCGACAAGGACCGCTCGAGCTTCGAGACCCTGCGGATGTTCCCCGGCAACCTGGAAGCGGACGTCCGGCTCACCTACCGGTCCAACCGGGCTCTGGGGATGGAGACCCTGGCCGATTACCGTTACGTGCCGATCGGCGTGCACTACTCGCTGCTCGAGCTGCCCGCCGTGCCCATGCGGCCCCGCCCGGCCGACGACCGGGTGGGGTATTTCATCTCGGCACGCAAAGACTTCTCCCGCGACACGGCCGAGACCTTTTTCGTCCGGTACCTGAACCGCTGGCGGCTCGAGCCGAAGGATCCCGGCGCGGCGGTGAGCGAGCCGGCCAAGCCGATCGTGTACTACCTCGACCGCACCATCCCTCACGAGTGGCGGCCTTACGTGCGGGAGGGGATCCTGGCCTGGAACCGGGCGTTCGAGGAGGCGGGGTGGAAGAACGCGATCCGGGTGCTCGACGCCCCCGAGGGCGACACCACCTGGGCCGCCGAGGACGCCCGCTACAGCACGGTCCGCTGGATGGCCAACATGCGCTCCACCTACGCCATCGGGCCGGCGGACGTGGATCCCCGCACCGGGGAGATCCTGAACGCCGACATCCTGATCGCGGCCTCCTGGATCCAGGCGTTCCAGGGCGAGTACCGAACCTACAGCGGCCCCCAGGCCATGATCCGGGAGGCGTTTCTCGAGGACTCGGTCCTCCGGGCCGATCCCCGCGGCCGCGCCACCGGGCTCTGCACCTACCCGGCCGGCCTGGCACGCCGGAGCACGCTGCTCCGGGCCTCGCTCGCGGAGGCGGGGGTCCTGGCCCCCGGGGCGCCGGTGCCCCGGGAGTACGTGGGCCAGGCGCTGAAGGAGCTGGTGATGCACGAGGTGGGGCACACGCTGGGGCTACGGCACAACTTCCGCGGCACCGCCACCATCCCGCGCGAGCGGCTCACCGATCGCGCCTTTACCGCGGCGCACGGCACGTCCGGGTCGGTGATGGACTACAATCCCCCGGCCGTGGCGCTCGACCGTCGCCAGCAGGGCGACTACTACTCGGGGACGATCGGGACCTACGACCGGTGGGCCATCCGCTACGGATACGCCCCGGTGCGGGGCGACTCGCCGGACGCCGAGCGCGCCGCTCTCGCCCGGATCGCCGCCGAGGCCGCGCACCCCGACCACCTGTACGGATCGGACGAGGATGCGGGCTTCGGCGGGTTCGGGCTGGACCCGACCGTGACGCGCTACGACCAGAGCGCGGACCCGCTGGCCTGGGCCCGGGATCAGGTGCGGTTGGTCAACCGGCTCTTCGATTCGCTGGAGGTCCGGCTGGTGGCGCCCGGCGACCCGTACACCAAGCTGCGTGCCGGCTTCATGGATCTGCTGTTCGAGCGCTGGTTCGCCACCCTGGTGGCCACGAAGTACGTGGGCGGCGCCTACAGCGCCCGCGATCACCGGGGGGATCCCGGCGGGCGGCCGCCCTTCCAGGCGGTCCCGGCCGCGAAACAGCGCGAGGCCCTGGGGTTCATCGCGCGGGAGGGGCTCGGGGAAGCCGCCTACCGGTTCTCGCCGGCCCTTCTCAACCGGCTGGCGCCCGAGCGCTGGCTCCATTGGGGCGCGAACCCGTTCACCGTGGATCGGATCGACTTCCCGTTGCACGACTGGGCGCTGGCGTTTCAGGGAACCCTGCTCGATCTCCTCTTCGAGCCCGGGGTGCTCTCGCGGTTGCGCGACGCCGAGTTGCGCGCCGGCGTGGGGGAGGCGGTGCTGACGCTCCCCGAGCTCTTCGGCGCGCTCACCACCGCGGTGTGGGCCGAGCTCGGGGGCGCCGAGGGCCGGGCCCGCAACCCCAGCTCGATCCGCCGCGACCTCCAGCGGGAGTATCTCGGGATGTTGATCCGGATGGTGGTGAGCCCGCGGCCGGGCCTGCCGGAGGACGCCCGGACGGTGGCGCGGGTGACGCTCGTCGAACTGGCCGCGGGCATGGAGCGGGCACTGGCCCACCGGGACCGGCTCGATGCCTACACCGTGGCTCACCTGCTGGATTCTCGCGAGCGCATCCGACAGGCGTTGGAGGCGCGGGTGGTGCAGTCGGCCGGGCCGGTGCGGTGAGCTCGGGTGGCGGGCCCCGGGGCTCGCACCGGGGGGCGGCGCCATCCCGCTCGACCGAGGCACCTTGCGTCCCGGGGGGGCGTACATTGTCCACGTCGCCCTTCGGGAGGGACACATGGCCCGCCCGTGGATCGGTGTGTTCATCGGTCTCATGCTGGGCGCCTGCACAGAGGCTCCCTCGTCGTTAGGCCCGGTACCCTCGGCGGGCGTGGGGCCGCTCTGCCAGCTCGGCTGCGTCGAGACCGATCCCAATCCTAACGCGCCCGGCGTATTCCTGGGCAGCGGCGTTTCACCGGACGCCCGCTTCTTCGGCGACCACACGGACGCCGATCGGGACCGACTGAGTGACTTTTGCGAGAAGAACCTGGCCCTGGCTTTCGCGCCCGAGCTGTTCTACTGGAGCGCGGATAATGTCGGGCGCGAGCCCTACTGGGTGGCCCGAGGCGATATCGAAACGGAGAAGGTCGTGATCGGGTATCTGCTGTCCTACTACAGGGACGAAGGGAGCCCATCACACGCCTGCGATTTCCCCCCGCCGTTCTACCCTCCCTCGTGCGACGGTCACAGCCGAAATCCCCCGCACGAGTACTACGGGAGCGCCCGCCAGGAGTGCTACTGGACCATCGTGCGGTTCCGGGGGTGGATTCCGATCACCATCGGCGGCGACGATTCGGATCCCTACAGTCCGCTCCTGGCATTCATGGGTTTCTGAAGGAGGACCACGTGACCCGTTCCGTCGCCCTGCTGAGTGTATCCGCCTGGGTGATGCTCCACGCCACGAGCCTCCAGGCGCAGCGCCTTCGCCCGAGCGTGCCGCTGTCCTACGACTTCGTCCTGCCGGCGGATCACCCCCCCGAGGCTCGTCGCCTCTGGCGGGCCTGGAGCGGCCCCGGGTTCGGTAACGCTCCTGACCACCGCTGGGAAGGTGTGGTGATCGGGGGCGTCTCCCTGGGCATCGCGGGCGCCATCATCGCCCATGGGTTCTGCGACTATGAAGGGGGCCGACGGTCCGGGTGCTTCGGGCGCACGGTCGCCGGGGGACTCGTCGGCGCCGCCGCCGGGGCGGGGCTCGGCGGGTTGATCGGTGGGCTGATCCCCAAGGCTTCCGCCCGCCGAGCGACCCGATTCGAAGTGGTGCAGTCGGCCGGACCGGTGCGGTGAGCTCGGGTGGCGGGCCCCGGGGCTCGCACCGGGGGGCGGCGCCATCCCGCTCGACCGAGGCACCTTGCATCCCCCGGGGGGGCGTACATTGTCCACGTCGCCCTTCGGGAGGGACACATGGCCGGCCCGTGGATCGGTGTGTTCATCGGTCTCATGCTGGGCGCCTGCACCGAGGCTCCCTCGTCGTTAGGCCCGGTACCCTCGGCGGGACGATCATCCTCTTCGGACAGCCACGCACCTACCCCTACCCTCCCGGTCTCTTCTATCCCACCCATCCCGGGAGCTACCCTCGCGCGTACGTTGCACAGGGGAAGCACGCGAACTACCCCTCACAATCCGCGTGCGACTCGGGCGGCGCGTTGAACACTGATACCTGCGAGAATGTGAACACAGCCGCGCGCATCGAAGTCGCCGCATCGTGGAACCTCGGCAGTCGCGCGACACCTCGACTTGACTGCGTGACTAGCCGAAACCCTTCGTATGAGTACTACGCGAGCGGACGTCAGGAGTGCTATTGGACTAGCGCGCGTTTCCGTGGCTGGATCCCGACGACGGTCGGAGGCGAAGACTCCGATCCCTACAGTCCCATCCTCTCGTTCATGGGGTTCTGATCGCATGAAAAGGTGTATGATGCGCCCCGGAAAACGTGCGGTGCCGCTGCTGCTCGTTCTCTGCTTTCCAGCTCAAGCGGGGGCTCAGGCGTTGAGGAGCACGTTCCCTCGCTATGAGCCGTCACTGCCGATCACCGCGACCCCCGCCCTCGACGGACTCCGGCCGACGCCGTCCCGCGAGTTCACGTCGGGTGTCGCTCGGGACTACCGTTGGACGGGCCTCATCGTCGGTGCTGTCGGACTGGGGGTCTCAGCGGGAGCGGTTAGTCTTGTGCTGTGCCGAGAGTCGCAGACCGACGAAAGCTGCGCGGGACCCACGGCGCTGTTCGGCCTAGTGGGCGCTACGGTGGGCGCGGTCGTAGGCGGGCTCGTGGGGAGCTGGATTCCGAAGCGGCCGCCAGCAGAGCCGGACGGATGACGAACGCAGACCGGCTCCGTACGGGAGGCCGGCGAGCAACGAGTCAAGCACCTTCCTGTCCGGCCTGCTCCGGCGCGACATCGGCACGCGCTGACCGCGCTTGCGCGGACGCCCTCCGCATCGAGGCCGAATGCGGTTGGAGAGACCCGGACGTTGCTCAGGGGAAGCATGCGAACTACGCTTCGCAATCGCAGTGCAACGAAGGCGGAGCCTTTGGCACCGATACCTGCGAGAACGTGAACACCGCGGCGCGGGTCGAGTTCTCCGCCTCCTGGAACCTCGGGAGCCGAACCACCCCCGCCCAGCGCCTTCGCCCGAGCGTGGCGGCCTCCTTTGAACCCCACCTGCCCGGGAGCGCGCTCCGCGCGCCGGCCTGGGGCGGCGCCCTGGTGGCCCGGAGCTTCGGCGCCGCCCTCGCCCGGGCGCCGGACTACCGCTGGGAGGGCCTGGTGGCCGGCGCCGCCGCGGTCGGCGTCCTCGGGGGCGTCCTGGCTCACGGGTTCTGCAGCGATCCCGACGCGGGAGGCGGATCGCGGAACTGCCTGGGATCGACGGCCTGGGGCGCGGTAGTGGGCGGCGTGACCGGCGGGCTGATCGGGGGGCTGATCCCCAAGCCGCCCCGCGAGGACCGCGACGCCGGAGACGGCGGCACGAGGAACGGGGTGGGGCCGGTGCGGTGAGAATGGGGAGTGCGGAGTGTGGAATGCGGAAGGAGAGTCGAGCTCCATCCCGCAATTCCGCACCCCCCATTCCGCATTCCGGCTAGTCTGCTTCGACCTCCTCCGCCAACGCCGCGGCCGGCACCGCCTCGGGGGGCGGCGGCGGGGGCTGGAACCCTTCCGGCGGCTCGATCTCCACCTCGTAGTACCGGTAGATGCCGGTCCCGGCCGGAATGAGGTGGCCGATGATGATGTTCTCCTTGAGCCCCAGGAGGTCGTCCCGGGCGCCGCGGATCGCCGCGTCGGTCAGGACGCGGGTGGTCTCCTGGAACGACGCCGCCGAGATGAACGACTGGGTCGTGAGGCTCGCCTTGGTGATGCCGAGGAGCAGGGGCTCCGAGGTCGCCGGCTTGCCGCCCTTCTTCTTGGTCCGCTCGTTCACCTCCCGGAAGGTGAGCTTGTCCACGTGCTCGCCTTCCAGGAATTCGGTGTCGCCCGGCTCGATCACGCGGACCTTCTGGAGCATCTGGCGCACGATCACGCCGATGTGCTTGTCGTTGATCTTGACGCCCTGGAGCCGGTACACCTCCTGCACCTCGTTGAGCAGGTACTCCTGCACCGCGCGCGGCCCCTTGATGCGCAGGATGTCGTGCGGGTTCACCGGTCCCTCGGTGAGGCGGTCGCCGGCGCGCACCCGGTCGCCCTCGTGCACCCGGAGGTGCTTCCCCGCCGGGACCTCGTAGAGCTGGGGCTCGCCCGCTTCGGGATGGACGAAGATCTCGCGCTTCCCGCGCTTGATCTCGCCGAACTTCACCACCCCGTCGATCTCGGAAATGGTGGCGGGATCCTTGGGCCGGCGAGCTTCGAAGAGCTCGGCCACGCGGGGGAGGCCTCCGGTGATGTCCCGGGTCTTGTAGGCTTCGCGCGACACCTTGGCCAGGACCTGGCCCGCGTAGACCTCCTGGCCGTCCTCCACCATGAGCTGGGCGCCCTCCGGGATGACGAAGTCCCGCAGCCGCCGTTCCTTGTCGCCCTTCTTCTGGACGATCTCGATGTGGGGGTGGAGCTTTTTCTCCCGGTCCTCGATGATGACCCGCTGGCGCCGTCCGGTGAGCTCGTCCAGCTCTTCGCGGACGGTTTCGTCCTCGACGATGTCCACGAAGCGGACGATCCCCGGCACGTCGGTGAGGATCGGGTTGGTGTAGGGGTCCCAGGTGAACAGCACCGCTTCCCGCGCCACCTTCTGGCCGTCCTCGACCATGAGCGTGGCGCCGAGCGGCACGTGGAAGCGCGAGTGGACGGCGAGCTTCTTCGCGTTCGCCTCCCCGTGCCCCGCGGTCTTCAGCACCAGCTCGCCCTCGTAGCTGGTGACGACCTTCTGGTTTTCCGGCGTGGTGACGAAGGTCAGGCGGTCCCCGTACTCGATGACGCCCTCCACCTTGGTCTTCCGCACCGTCTGTTCCGCGATGCGCGCCGCGGTGCCCCCGATGTGGAAGGTCCGCAGGGTGAGCTGGGTCCCCGGCTCGCCGATGGACTGGGCGGCGAGAATCCCCACCGCCTCGCCCAGGTCCACCATGTCCATGGTGGCGAGATTGCGCCCGTAGCACATCCGGCAGATGCCGCGGCGGGCCTCGCAGGTGAGGACCGAGCGGATCTTCACCGTCTCGATCCCGGCGTCTTCGATCGCCTGCGCGGTGTCCTCGTCGATCAGCCGGCCGGCTTCCACCAGCACCTTGGGCTGGCCGTCTTCGTCCAGCTCGTGCGGGTCCACCACGGTGTCGAGCGCGACGTTCCCCACGATCCGCTCCCGCAGGGGCTCGATGATATCCTCGCCCTCCTTCAGGGCCGACATCTCGAGGCCCAGGATGGTCCCGCAGTCCTCCTCGGTGATGGTGACGTCCTGGGCCACGTCCACGAGCCGCCGCGTGAGATAGCCCGCGTCGGCGGTCTTGAGCGCCGTGTCGGCCAATCCTTTCCGGGCGCCGTGGGTCGAGATGAAGTACTCGAGCACCGAGAGCCCCTCGCGGAAATTCGACTTGATCGGACTCTCGATGATCTCGCCGATGCCGCCGGTGAGCTTCTTCTGCGGCTTGGCCATGAGCCCGCGCATCCCGGCGAGCTGGCGGATCTGGTCCCGCGACCCCCGGCTCCCCGAGTCGAACATCATGAACACGGGGTTGAACCCGCCCTTGGACTGCTGCATGGTCTTCACCATGGCGTCCGCGATGTCGTTGTTGGCGTGGGTCCAGGCGTCGATCACCTTGTTGTAGCGCTCGCCGAAGGTGATCTGGCCCGAGGCGTAGGCGCGCTGGAACCGCTCCACCCGCTGCTCCGCTTCGGCGAGGAGTTTGGCCTTCTCGGCCGGGATCTCGAGGTCTTCCACCCCGATCGAGACGCCGCCCATGGTGGCGTAGCGGAAGCCGAACTCCTTCAGATGGTCCAGGAACTCCACCGTGGCGGCCAGCCCGGCGCGCCGGTAACTCTCGAACACCAGCTCCGAGAGGTCCTTCTTGCGCAGCACCTTGTTCTGGAAGCCCTGGTTTCGCAGCAGCATCTCGGGGAGGATGCTGTTGAACACCACCCGCCCCGCCGTGGTCGCGATCCACTGCCCCCCCTGGCCGGGGAGCTCGTGCCAGAAATGCACCGGGGAGTGGAACTCCAGGCGCTTCACCGCCAGGGCCATCTCCAGCTCGGCGTAGGAGCCCACCCGCGGCGCCCGGGCGATCCGCGCCTCGAAGTCCGCGGGCTCCTTGGTCAGGAAGTAGCAGCCCAGCACCATGTCCTGGCTGGGCTCGGCCACCGGCCGCCCGTCGGAGGGCTTCAGGATGTTGTTCGACGAGATCATCAGCACCCGGGCCTCGAGCTGCGCCTCGAACGAGAGCGGCACGTGTACCGCCATCTGGTCGCCGTCGAAGTCGGCGTTGAACGCCGCGCAGACCAGGGGGTGAATGCGGATGGCCTTCCCTTCCACCAGCACCGGCTCGAACGCCTGAATGCCCAGGCGGTGCAGGGTGGGCGCCCGGTTGAGCAGCACCGGGTGGTCCTGGATGATCTCCTCCAGGATCTCGTAGACCTCCGGGCTCTCCTTCTCCACGATCTTCTTGGCCCGCTTGACGGTCTCGGCCACGCCCTTCTCCACCAGCTGGTGGATGATGAACGGCTTGAACAGCTCGACCGCCATCGCCTTGGGGAGACCGCACTGGTGCAGCCGGAGTTCCGGCCCCACCACGATCACCGAGCGGCCGGAGTAGTCCACCCGCTTGCCCAGCAGGTTCTGGCGGAACCGCCCCTGCTTGCCCTTCAGCATGTCGGACAGCGACTTCAGCGGCCGCTTCCCCCGCCCCCGGATGGCCTTGGAGCGCCGGCCGTTGTCGAACAGCGCGTCCACCGCCTCCTGGAGCATCCGCTTCTCGTTCCGGAGAATCACCTCCGGGGCCCGGTGCAGGATGAGCTTCTGGAGCCGGTTGTTGCGGTTGATCACCCGCCGGTAGAGGTCGTTCAGGTCGCTGGTCGCGAACCGCCCGCCGTCCAGCGGCACCAGCGGCCGCAGATCCGGCGGGATCACCGGAACCACGTCCAGAATCATCCACCGCGGATCGTTGCGCTGCTCGCCCGCCTGTCCCGAGTTGCGGAAGGCGTCCACGATCTTGAGCCGTTTGAGCATCTGCTTCTTGCGGTGCTGGCTGGTCTCGCCCGCCACCGCCTCGCGCAGCTCCTCGGCCAGCTTGTCCACGTTGATCCGTTCGAGCAGCGCGCGCACCGCCGGGGCCCCGATGTCGGCCTTGAAGGCGGTGTCGCCCTCGGCCTTGGCCTTCTGGCGCAGTTCGAGGTAACGGTCCTCGTCCAGCAGCTCTTTCTCCTGGACATCCTGCTTGCCCGGGTCGATCACCACGTAGTTGGTGTAGTAGATCACCCGCTCGAGGTCCCGCAGGGTCATGTCGAGCAGGTTGCCCATGGGCGACGGCAGGGTCTTGAAGAACCAGATGTGCGCCACCGGCACCGCCAGCTCGATGTGCCCCATCCGCTCGCGCCGCACCTTGGAGAGCGTCACCTCCACGCCGCAGCGGTCGCAGATCACCCCGCGATAGCGGATCCGCTTGTACTTCCCGCAGTGGCACTCCCAGTCCTTGACGGGCCCGAAGATCCGCTCGCAAAACAGCCCGTCCCGCTCCGGCTTGAACGACCGGTAGTTGATGGTCTCCGGTTTGGTCACCTCGCCCCAGGACCACCAGGTCCGCTGGCCCTGCAGCTCCAGCCGCTCGCGCTCCTTGGAGTCGCGCGGGCCCCGGATCTCCTCCGGCGAGGCGATCCGGATCTGGATGTAGTCGAAGCTCGAGCTCTTGGGCTCGCGTCCGCTCCGGAAATCGATCATCGCGTCTCCCTCCCCTTACTCTTCAACGTCCTCGGTGGTGCCCAGGGTGACCTTCAGACCCAGGGCTTGCAGTTCCTTCACCAGCACGTTGAAGGACTCGGGGATGCCGGGTTTCGGCAGATTCTGCCCTTTCACGATCGCCTCGTACACGCGGCTGCGGCCGTTCACGTCGTCCGACTTGACCGTGAGAATCTCCTGCAGGGTGTGGGCCGCGCCGTACGCCTCCAGCGCCCACACCTCCATCTCGCCGAACCGCTGGCCGCCGAACTGCGCCTTGCCGGCGAGCGGCTGCTGGGTGACCAGCGAGTACGGCCCGATGGAACGCGCGTGGATCTTGTCGTCCACCAGGTGCGAGAGCTTCATCATGTAGATCGAGCCGACCGTCACCTCGGAGGCGAAGAACTCGCCGGTCCGGCCGTCGCGCAGGCGGCACTTCCCGACCGGCGTGAGCCCGGCCGCCCCCAGGAGCTCGTTCACCGCCCGGTCCACGTCCGCCTCTCCCCTCGGGCCGAGTACCGTGGCCAGCCCGGGATAGCCCGCCGCCGCCAGCACTTCGGCCGGCTTCTCCAGCGCCAGGAACTTCTCGATCTCCTTCAGCCCGGCCTTGAGCGCCGCCTTTTCGGCCTTGGACAGCTCGCCGTCCCCTTCCGCCTCGAGCCGGGCCTGGTGGTACTCCTGCTCCACCCGCCGCTGCTCCAGCGCGCGCCGGGCCAGCTCCTTGGCCGCCGCGGCCAGAAAGTCCACCAGGGCGTGGTGCACGTCGCGGGTCTCCTGCGACAGCGCGCGCGAGGCCAGGAGCCCGATGCCGGCCGTGGCCACGTCGGGGGGCCCCCCGTTGCTCGAAGGCAGCCGGCGGAGGTCCGCCACGATCTGCCGCACGGTGTCGGCCGCCAGCGCGGGCGGCCGGGCCTCGAGCCGGAGGGCGTCGGCGGCCCAGGCGAGCCCCGCCAGGCGCAACAGCACGCCGATCTCCGTCTCATCGGCGCCCTGGAACACCGGGGTCTTCGCCTCGAAGCCCAGGATCCGGGCCGCCCAGCCCAGGTGGGTCTCCAGGATCTGCCCCACGTTCATCCGGCTCGGGACGCCCAGGGGGTTGAGGACGATGTCCACGGGCGCGCCGTCGGGGAGGAAGGGCATGTCCTCCTCGGGCACGATCCGGGCGATGATGCCCTTGTTGCCGTGCCGCCCCGCCATCTTGTCGCCCACCGAGATCTTCCGCTTTTCGGCGATATAGACCTTCACCAGCTGAATCACGCCGGGGGGCAGCTCGTCGGGCTGGAGGATCTTGTCGATCTGGTCCTCCGCTTTCTCCTCGATCTTGGCGCGCTCGGCCTGAGCCGCGTCCAGCAGCGCCCGGATGCGCTCGTTCACCGCCTTGTTGGCCACCCGGAGGGTCTTGAGGTCCACGTCGGCGAAGTTGATCTCGGCCAACTGCGCCTTGGTGAGCCGGGTGCCGGCCGGGAGGTACTCCTCCACCGTGCCGGCTTTGAGCATGAGCCCCACTTCCTGGTTGGCCAGCAGCTCGCGCAGCTCGGCGAACACCGCGTCGGAGATGCGGGCCTTCTCCTCCGCTTCCAGGCGCCGGACCTCGCCGATCCGCTCCCCGCGGTCCTTCTCCACCACCTGATCCTCGATCCGCGAGAAGATCTTGACGTCGATGACCACGCCCTCCATGCCGGGCGGCACCTTGAGCGAGGAGTCCTTCACGTCCTTCGCCTTCTCGCCGAAGATGGCGGTGAGCAGCTTCTCCTCGGGCGAGAGCTCGGTCTCGCCCTTGGGCGTGATCTTGCCCACGAGGATGTCGCCCGCCTTGACGTGCGCGCCGATGCGGACGATGCCGCGCTCGTCGAGATCCACCAGCGATTCCTCGGCCACGTTGGGAATCTCGCGGGTGATTTCCTCGCGCCCCCGCTTGGTATCCCGCACGTGGAGCTCGAGCTCCTGGATGTGGATCGACGAGTACACGTCGTCCTTCACCAGGCGCTCCGAGAGCACGATGGCGTCCTCGAAGTTGTGCCCGTACCAGGGCATGAACGCGACCGTGACGTTGGCCCCGAGCGCCAGCTCCCCCCGCTCGGTGGCGGCGCCGTCGGCGATGATCTGTCCGGCCTTCACCCGCTGGCCCACCTCGACCAGGGGCCGCTGGTTGATGGCGGTGTCCTGGTTGGTCCGCCAGAACTTCCGCAGCCGGTAGCGGTCGTGTTGCTTCAGCCGGGCCAGGGGGTGGTCGGCCGCCCGGGCTTCGTCATCGCCGGTATCCACGATGACCTCGTCGGCGGTGACCCGGGTGACCACGCCGGCCCGCCGGGCCACGACCACGGCGCCCGAGTCCCGGGCCACTTTCTCCTCCAGGCCGGTGCCCACCAGGGGAGCCTGGGGGAAGAGCAGGGGCACCGCCTGGCGCTGCATGTTCGACCCCATGAGCGCGCGGTTGGCGTCGTCGTGCTCCAGGAACGGGATCAGCGCCGCGGCGATGGACACCAGCTGCTCGGGCGCCACGTCCATGTAGTCGATCCGCTCCGGCGGCAGCAGCGGGTAGTCGTCCCGCTTGCGGCACAGCACCAGCTCGTCGGCGAATCGCCCGTCCGGGGTGAGGCGGGCGTTGGCCTGGGCCACCGCGAAGTCCTCCTCCTCGGAAGCCGAGAGCCAGCGGATCTCGTCGGTGACGCGCCCGTGCTTCACCACCCGATACGGCGTCTCCACGAAGCCGAGATCGTTGACCCGGGCATAGGTGGCCAGGCTGGTGATGAGGCCGATGTTGGGGCCTTCCGGGGTCTCGATCGGGCACATGCGGCCGTACTGCGAATAGTGCACGTCGCGCACTTCGAACCCGGCCCGCTCCCGGGTGAGGCCGCCCGGGCCCAGGGCGCTGAGCCGGCGCTTGTGCGTGAGCTCGGCCAGCGGATTGGTCTGGTCCATGAACTGCGACAGCTGGGAGCTCCCGAAGAACGCCTGGATCACCGCGCTCACCGTCCGGGCGTTCACCAGATCGTCCAGGGTGATGCGCTCGGGATCGCTGTTGATGCTCATCCGTTCCTTGATGAGCCGCGCCATGCGGGACAGCCCGACCGAGAACTGGTTGGCGATCAGCTCGCCCACCGACCGCACCCGGCGGTTGCCCAGGTGATCGATGTCGTCGGTGTACCCCCGCCCCTCCCGCAGCTCGATGAGGTAGCGGATGATGGCGATGAAATCGTCTTCGGTCAGCACCGTGACGTCCTTGGGGACGTTCACCTTGAGCCGCTGGTTGATCTTGTAGCGCCCCACCCGCCCCAGGTCGTAGCGCTTGGGGTGGAAGAAGAGGCGCTCCAGGGCCTGCCGCGCGGTCTCGAGGTTGGGCGCCTCGCCCGGCCGCAGGAGGGTGTAGATCTGCTCCAGCGCCTCGGCCTCCGACCGCGTGGGATCCTTGGCCAGCGTGTTCTTGACGAGCGGCGACTCCGGCCGGCCGGCCGGCAGCAGCACGTCCACCCGCACGATACCGGCCTTGAGCAGCTTCTTCTTCAGGGTGTCGCTCAGCTCGCGGCCGGCTTCGGCGAGCACTTCGCCGGTCTCGGGGTCGGCCACGTCGAAGGCCAGGACGGGGTGCCCCTCGCGCTCGCGCACCGTGGTCGGCTGGGACTCGTCCCGCAGGTCCAGGGCGGTGTAGCCCGCGAACACCTTGACGCTGGTGATCCCGGCGCGCCGGAAGGTGTTGAAGCGCTCGAGCGTCAGCTCGTCACCCACCCGCGCCAGCGGCTCGCCCTTCTTGTTCTCCGGGTCCGGGACGTCGGCCGCCAGCAGCGTGCCGAGCACCTCGCGCTTCTGCGCCCGCCCTTCCAGTCGTCCCGTGATGTCGATGTCCTTCACGGCGTAGAACAGTTTCAGGATGTCGGCGTTGGTGCCGTACCCGAAGGCGCGCAACAGGGCCGTGGCCGGGAACTTCTTCTTCTTGTCGATGTGGACGTAAATCACGTCGTGGATGTCGATGGTGAACTCCACCCACGAGCCGCGGAACGGGATGATGCGCGCGGAGAACAGGCGCTGCCCGTTGGGGTGGATGCTCTCCTCGAATACCACGCCGGGCGAGCGGTGCAGCTGGGACACGATCACCCGCTCCGCCCCATTGATGACGAAGGTGCCCAGCGGGGTGAGGATCGGCAGCTCCCCGAGGTACACCTCCTTCTCGATGATGTTCTTGGGCCGCTTGGTCTTCTTGTCCTGCCCCACTTCCTCCATCACCACCAGCTGGAGCGTGGCCTTGAGCGGGACGGAGTAGGTCATGTCGCGCTCGATGCACTCCTCGACCGAGTATTTCGGCTCTCCCAGGGCGTACTTCACGAACTCCAGGGAGTAATTCCCGTTCACGTCCTGGATCGGAAAGACGTCCTTGAAGACCCGCTCCAACCCGATGTCGCTCCGCTCGGCGCCGGCTCCGTCCGGCTCGAGCAGCGACTGGAAGGCGCGCGTCTGAATGTCGAGGAGGTGGGGCATGGGCATCCCCGCCTCGAGCTTGGCGAACGACAGCACCGGCCGTGTCGTGGTCATCTCACACCCTCAAGACAAGCGCACAAAGGCCCCGCCGCCCCCCGACCCGAGATCGATCGGGGGCCGCCGATGGGGCTCGAACCCGCGAGCAGTGATGTAGCGAAATCCGCGCGTGCCGCCCCCGCCTACCTCAGTTCGACGGTCGCGCCCTGGGCTTCGAGCTTCTTTTTGATCTCTTCGGCTTCCTGTTTGGACACGCCTTCCTTGACCACCCCTCCGGCCTCCACCAGGTCCTTGGCCTCCTTCAGGCCGAGGTTGGTCACCGCGCGCACCTCTTTGATCACCTGAATCTTCTTGGCGCCCCCGTCCTTCAGCACCAC
>DATLXT010000228.1:0-5000 GCA_035575475.1 Gemmatimonadales bacterium
TCGGTCGCGGTCAGGGCGCCCCGGGCAGAGTCGGGCGGCGCGGCGCGGACCCCGCCCGGGCGCCCGCCGCCGGCCCGGGTGCCGCCGTAGGGCGGGAGGTGGGTGGCCTCGAGCGGCGCCAGGACGATGTAGGTGGGCGGCGTCAGCCGCCGGAGCGGAATGAACAACAGCGCCGCGACGGCCCCGACGTGCAGCACCGCCGCCACCGCCACCGCGGGGCGGATCCCCAGGCGCGGAACCCGGCCGAACTCAAACAGCGGCGAGCACCCGGCCGAGTCGCTCGGCCGCCTCCACCAGCCGCGGGGGATCCACCGTCAGAGCGATCCGGAAGAACCCCTCGCCCCCCGGCCCGAACCCGGTTCCGGGCAGGATCACCACCCCCGCCTCTTCCAGGGCCCGCCGCTGGAAGCCGGCGGACGACACGCCCTCGGGGAGCGGGACCCAGAGGTACATGGTGGCCCGCGGCGGCGCGCAGTCGAAGCCCTCCGCGGCCAGCGCCGCCACCATCGCGTCACGCCGCTCGCGGAAGCGGGCCACGTAGGGACGCACCAGCTCCTCGGCCCGGGCCAGGACCGCGGCCCCCGCGGCCTGAACGGCCAGGAACGCCCCCGTGTCCACGTAGTTCTTGACCCGGGCCAGCGCCGCGATCAGCTCGGCCCGTCCCACCGCCCACGCCAGGCGCCACCCCGTCATGCAGAAGCTTTTCGAGAGCGAGTGGAACTCGACGGCCACGTCCCGGGCGCCCGGAATCTCGAAGATGCTGGGCGCCACGTAGCCGTCGAAGGTGATCTCGGCGTAGGGGTTGTCGTATGCCACCACGATCTCGTGCCGCCGGCAGAAGGTCACGACGCGCTCGAGGTAGTCGCGTGGCGCCACCGCGGCGGTGGGGTTGTTGGGGTAGTTGAGATAAACCAGCCGGGTGCGGCGGATCACGTCGGCGGGAACCTCCTCCAACTCGAGCAGGAACTCGGTGCGCGGCGTGAGAGCGAACGGGTAAGGCTCGGCGCCGGCCAGCACGGTCCCGCCGTGGTACACCGCGTACCCCGGCTCCGGGACGATCGCCACGTCGCCCGGGTCGAGCACCGCCATGGCGAGATGCGCGATCCCTTCTTTCGAGCCCAGCAGGGGATGGAGCTCCGCCATCGGGTCCACGGCCACCCCGAACCGCCGCTCGAGGTAGGCGGCCGCGGCCTCGCGAAACGCGGGCCAGCCGAGCTGGAAGGCGTAGCGGCTCATCGCCGGGTCGCGGGCCGCGCGGGCCAGCGCTTCCACCGCGACGTCCGGCGGCGCCAAGTCGGCATCCCCCGCCCCCACGTCTATCACGTCCATCCCCTGCTCGATCAGGCGGCGCTTCATGGCGGGAATCTCCGCCAGAGGATAGGTCGGTAAGCGCGCGAGTCGCCGACTCAGTTCGGACAAGGTGGCCCCCCGGGGAGTAATCTACACAGCGCTGCCGATCCCGTGCCGGGCGAAGAACTCTTCCACTTCGGCGCGGACCTGCTCCCAGGGACCGATGACGCGACTCGCCTGCGGGAGACCTTCGAGGATCAGGGCCCCGTAGCGCTTGGTCACCGCGCGCCGGTCGAGGAGCAGGACGGCGCCCACGTCGCTGCGGGTGCGGATCAGCCGCCCGAACCCCTGCTTGAGCTTCAGGCCCGCGTGGGGCACCAGGTAATGCCGGAACGGGTCCACCCCGCGGGCCGCCAGCCGCTCGAGCCGGGCCGCGGTGAGGGGCTCCGTGGGGACTCGGAACGGGAGCTTGGCGAGGATGAGCGCTCGCAGGGCGCGGCCCGGCACGTCCACGCCTTCCCAGAAGGAATCGGTGCCCAGCAGGATGGCCGATCCGGACTGGCGAAAGTGCCGGAGCAGGACGTCCCGCTGTCCCTCGCCCTGGACCAGCACGGGCCACCGGCCGGCCAGGGGGTGGCGCACCTGTTCCGCCACCCGCCGGAGGGCCGCGTGACTGGTGAAGAGGCAGAAGACGCCGCCGTCGGACGCGTGGGCCACCTCGACCAGCACCCGCGCGACCGCGGCGTCGTGCCCCGGCTCGTCATCGCGCGGCTCCGGAAGGTCGGTGGGAATGCCGAACAGGCATTGCGACCGGAAGTCGAAGGGGGACGGCAGCGCTTCTCGGACCGCGACGCGGGGGGGCGGCAGGTCGAGGCCGAGCCGCTCTTCGAGAAACCCGAACTCGCCGCCGGCCGCGAGCGACGCGCTGGTCAGCACCACGGTGTCAGCGCGGTCGAACAGGTGCTCCTTGAGGAGGGGGGCGAGGTCGAGCGGCACGGCCCAGAGCGAGATGTTGGGGGTCTTCCGGCCGCGCCGCTCGAGCCACCGCACCGCGGGCGGTCCGCCCGGGGGAGGGGTGAGCACGGCCGTGAGCCCCTGGGCCGCGGCGTCGAGCCGCCGCACCACGCCCCGCAGCTCGGCGATGAGCTGGGTCTTGCGATCGGCCGGGTCGTCCAACGCCAGGCGGTCGGCGATGGTCTCGACGCCGTCCCGCAGAACGTCGAAGGATCGCAGGAGGTTCTCCAGCACGACGCCCAGCCCCTCCTCCCAGGCGGTATCGCGCGCAAAGTCCTCGGTGACCCGGAACACCGGGCCGGCATCGGGCCGGGCCAGCCGCCGGTCCAGCGCGGCGAACAGGCCGTCCGCCGCGCGGCGAGCTGACGCCAGGCCGTCCCAGAGCCGCCGCAGCAGGTCCCGGCTCGCCGTGGAGAGGAGATCGTCGCGGCCGGCCAGCTCGGCACCCAGGGTCGGGAGCAGGCCGCGGTGGTTGCGCTCGAAGCGCGCCAGCAAGCGCTGGACGCCGACCGTGCTCACCTGCGAGCCCAGGTGGTGGGCCGCGACGTCTTCCAGGTGGTGCGCTTCGTCCAGCACCAGCCGGCGGTAGGGCGGCAGCACGGCGGCCTCGAGCCAGTTGTCGGACGCGATGCGGACCGCCAGGTCCGAGAGCAGGAGGTGATGGTTCACCACGATCACGTCCGCCTCGGCGGCGCGGCGGCGGGCTTGGAACAGGAAGCACCGCTCGAAGTGCGGGCACTTGAGCCGGGTGCAGAGGTCCGACTCCGCCGCCACGGCGTCCCAGACCTCCGAGGACGGCTCCTCGGGGAGGTCCGCGAGGCTGCCGTCCCCCGTGCGCGCCGCCCACGCCGCGATCCGCTCGAGCTCGGCGCCGCGCTCGGGCTCGAACAGCGACTCCTGCCCGCCGCGCGCCTGCTCCAAGCGCGCGAGGCAGAGATAGTTGCGCCAGCCTTTGAGCAGGGCGAAGGTGGGAGCCCGATCGCCGGTCGCCAGCGCCCGCGCCAGCACCGGGAGGTCCTTGCCCACCAGCTGCTCCTGGAGATTGATGGTGTTGGTGGAGACCACGGTCCGCTCGCCGTTCTCTCGGGCCCAGAGCAGGGCCGGGACGAGATAGGCGAAGGACTTGCCGACGCCGGTCCCGGCCTCGAGTACGGCCACCCCGCCGTCGTTGTAGACGTCCGCGATGTAGGCGGCCATGTCCCGCTGGCCGGAACGGTCCTCGAAGGCGCCCAGGGCCGGCGCCACCGGACCGCCCTCCCCCAGCATCCCCGCCACCGCCACCGGATCGAGCCGCACCGCAGCCCGGGCGCGCGGGACCTCGACCACGATGTAGCACTGGGTGACGTCGTTGTCGACGATCCCGAATCCCACGCCGGAATCGTGCAGCCGTGCGGCCACCGACAGGTCCGCGCCCGAGGGGTCGAGGATCCCGCTGGGGTGGTTGTGCAGCAGCAGCTCGCCGCGCTGAGCGACCCCCGGGAGCGCGAGGACGGCTTCCACCGTGCCGCGGGCGACGACCCGCGCCGTCACCACCTGCCCGCCGGCATCCAGCCGCGCGACGAACGAGACCTCGCGCCCGCCCGCCGCCCGGATCTCTTCGCGCAACAGCGCCCGCACGGACGGCGCGAGCCGCTCGATGGTCACGTTTTCAGCTCGCGCTTCCTGGCCGCGGGGAAGAGCACGTTGTTGAGGATCAGGCGATAGCCCGGCGAGTGCGGAAAGAGCGACAGGTCGGTGGGGGGGTCGCCGATCTGATGCTGGGGGTCCTCCGGATCGTGCCCGCCCAGGAAGGTCCAGGTGCCCTTCCCCGCCTCCCCGTGAATGTACTTCACCCAGGGCGCCCCCTCTTCGTCGGCCAGCACCGTCACGCCGGGTTTGAGCCGCGCCCGGGTGAACGAGGTCGTGAGTCCGTAAAAGTCGGGGATGACCGTGCGGTGGTTCTGGACCAGCATGGTGGGCACCGGGTCGATCTTGGCGCTGAAGTTGAAGAGCCGGAACGCGCCCAGCGGCTGGCGCCGGGAACCCGCGTTGACCTGATGCCCGTCGATGTCGGAGAAACTCGCCACGCCGGGGCTGTGCTCCAGCACCGCCCCGGTGAACGCGAAGGCGCGGCTCCAGTCCATGCGCTCCTCGGCCCGCGGGTCCGGAGGCGTCCCGTCGGCGAAGACCGCCGCGATGTCGGTGTGTTCCGATGCCAGCGCCAGATCGATGGTCTCGGTCGCCGTGCACATGGCGAACAGAAAGCCGCCGCGCTCCACGTAATCCCGAATGCTCCGGGCCACCGCGCGCTTCAGCTCCGGGACCGTGGCGAAGCCCAGCCGGCGAGCCGTCTCGCTGTTCTGCCGCACCATCTCGGCCAGCCAGGGCTGGCCCGCGTAGATGAGGTAGAACTTGGAGTACTGACCGGTGAAGTCCTCGTGGTGCAGGTGCAGCCAGTCGTACTGGCGGAGCCCGCCCGCCGCCACCACCGGGTCCCAGACCCGGTCGTAAGCGATCCCGGCGTACTCGAGCGCCATGGTGACGGCGTCGTCCCACGGCGCGGCGTTGGGCGGAACATAGACCGCCACTTTCGGCGCCTTCTCCAGCGGGACGGCGTCCGCGTTCGAGGCCTCGACCTCTCCGCGGATGGCGCTCACCCCGCCCTCGTCCACCGGTTCCACCGCCACACCGGCCAGCGCCGCGTCGCGGCGGACGGC
>DATLXT010000229.1:0-21481 GCA_035575475.1 Gemmatimonadales bacterium
AACCGGGCGGCGACGAGCGGGTACTCGGCGCCGCCGAAGCCGTGGAGGACGTGTGGGAGGAACTCCACCCGCCGAAGCCGCGCGCCTGATTCTCGACGCCTTGCGGCGCGTGGTGCTGGGACAGGAGGGCGCCACGCGCGACGTGCTGGTGGCCCTGCTGGCGCGCGGCCACGTCCTGCTCGAAGGCGTGCCGGGCACCGCCAAGACGTTGCTGGTGCGAGCGCTGGCGCTGGCGCTCGACGCGAAGTTCCAGCGCATCCAGTTCACCCCGGACCTCATGCCGTCGGACATCACCGGGATCTCGGTGCTCACCGGCAGCCACGAGTTCACCTTCCGACCCGGCCCTCTCTTCGCCGACCTCATCCTGGCCGACGAGATCAACCGGGCGCCCGCCAAGACCCAGGCCGCCCTGCTCGAGGCGATGCAGGAGCGCACGGTGACGGTGGACGGGAAGAGTCATCCCCTCCCCCCGGTCTTCACCGTCTTCGCCACCCAGAACCCGATCGAGTTCGAGGGCACCTATCCTCTGCCCGAGGCCGAGCTGGATCGGTTCATGATGAAGGTGCTGGTCGGATACCCCGACGCGCCGGTGGAGCAGGGGATCCTCACCCGGTACGTCGAGGGGTTCGAGGCCGATCGGCCGGAGACCTACGGGGTCGCGCCGGTGACCACGGCGGAGGGGCTGGAGCGGATGCGGCGCGCGGCGGACGCCGTGCGGGTCGAGCCCCGGATCACGGCCTACATCACGGCGTTGGTGCGGGCCACCCGGGAGGCGGCCTCCCTTACCCTGGGCGCGAGCCCCCGCGCCGGCGTGGCGCTGCTCAAGGCCGCTCGCGCGGCCGCCCTGCTCGACGATCGCGACTACGTGGTCCCCGACGACGTGAAGCAGCTGGCACCGGCGGTCCTGCGACACCGGATCTCGGTGGCTCCCGAGCTGGAGCTCGAGGGCGTGACCGCCGACGTGGCCCTCGAAGCGATCATGGCCAAGACCGAGGTACCCACGGCGTGAGACTCGTCACCCGCCGGACGCTCGGGATCGCCGCCGCGCTGTCCCTGGTGGGCGTGCTGGGTTACTGGGTGCCGTGGGCGCTCGACGGGATGCTCCTGGCCGACGCCCTGCTCGTGGTGGCGGCGTGGGTGGATGCGCAACTCGCACCCCGGCCTGTCGCGGAGCCGCGGGCCCTCGCCCCCGGCGCGCGCCCGGACGACGTCGCGCCCCCCGCGCTCGCGGTGCGCCGCGAAGCCCCGCCGGCGTTCTCCCTGGGCCACCCGGGCGAGGTGACCTATCACTGGCTCAACGGGGCGCGCCTCCGGGCCCGGCTTCGGGTTCGGGAGCTGCGGCCCGACATCCTGGGCGGCGCCCAGCCGGTGCGGCGGATCGAGATTCCGGCGCACGGCTCGTTGCGCGAGCGCGTGCCGGTGGAGCCGGTGCGGCGCGGGCGGGAGACGGCCGGCGCGTTCTACCTGGAGAGTGTCGGGCCTCTGGGCCTGGGCGTGCGCCGGATCCGTATCCCGGTCCCCTGGACCGTCACCGTGTATCCGCCGCTCGTGACGCTGCGCCTCCGCCGGTCGGTGGCCGAAGCCCGGCGCCACCGCGAGGCCGGGCGGCGGCCGGTTCGGCGGCTGGGCGAAGGCCGGATGTTCGAATCCCTGCGGGAATGGGTGCCGGGCGACGACGTGCGGCACATCGACTGGAAGGCCACGGCCCGCCGCCGGAAAGTGATCACGCGCCAGTACGAGGCCGAGCGACGCCAGCAGGTCCTCCTGGTGCTGGACGCCGGCCGGCTGATGACCGCCGAGGTGGGCGGCGTGGCGCGGATGGAGTACGCGGTGCAGGCGGCGCTGGAGCTGGCCTACGCGGCCACCCAGTACGACGACAACGTGGGTGTGATGGTGTTCGCCGACGGGGTGCGGCACTTCGTGGCGCCGCAACGGGGCCGGCTGGGCTTGAAGCAGGTACTGGACGTGCTGGCCGTGGCCGTCCCCACGCTGGTGGAGCCCGACTATCCCGGCGCGTTTCGGTATCTGGCGGCGCGGAACCGGAAGCGCGCGCTGACCGTGCTCTTCACCGACGTGATCGACCGGCTCGCCTCCGAGGCCCTGGTGGCCAATGTCACCTCGCTCCGGCCGCGCCATCTGCCCCTGGCCGTCACCCTGCGCAACCCGGCACTCGATCGGGTGTCCACCGCGCGCCCGGCCGCGGCGCGCGACGCCTATCGCAAGGCGGCCGCCGAGGAGCTGCTGCGGGCGCGGGAGGAGGCGCTGGGACACATGCGCCGGGCGGGCGTGCTGGTGCTCGACGTGCCGCCCCAGCGCGCTGCCGAGGCGGTGGTGGCGCAGTACGGCGAACTCAAGCGGCGTGGGGTGCTGTAAGGCACTGTCTGGCATTCGAGACGCCCGGTATGGTATCTTCGGACGCCGAGACCCGAGGACCGTCCGGATCATGCGCATCCCCCAGCGTTTCTGGCGCGTCGCCGCCGCGGCCCTGGCCGCCCTCACCTGCGCCTTCCCCACCGACGAGAGCGACAAGGTCTTCGTGACGATAGAGGCCCCCAGTCTGGTCGTCCGCCGGGGTGAGAAGCTCGCGGTATCGGCCCGCATGTATCACGCGGCCGGGCCGGACACGGTCCCGATCGAGAACGTCCGATTCCTGTGGTCCTCGGACAATGAGGGCCTCGCCACGGTCGAGGCCACGGCGTTGGATTCGGCCGAGGTGACCGGGGTCAACGCCGGCATGGTGACCATCAGCGCCCGGGCCGTGGCCTTCGAGAAAGCCCGCAGTGCCAGCTTCACGGTTCGGGTATCGAATCCGCTGGAGGTGGACAGCGTGGTGCCCGGGACGGTGCGCTACGGCGGCACCATCACCCTGTTCGGTATCGGGGTCGATTCGATCATCCTCGCGTCGCTCGGCCCGGGACAGCTGATCGAGTACCCCTTCTCGCGCCGGCGAGACGCGCTGGGGTTCTCGCAAATCACCTACTGGGTCCCTCCGCCGGCGCGCACGGACTCCGTCTTCTACATCGGCAACGGCGTGTTCGGCTTCGCCCGGGACACGACGCGGGTGCTGGGGGCCGACATTTACGAACCTAACGATGTGGCGTGGTGGGGCTTCGATCTCGATGCGCCGCGGCCGTTTCCCGGCACCATCCTCAATGCGTTCTTGATCTTCAATCCCGCGCTGGCATTCGAACCGCTGGCCAGGGACCAGACCTTCCGCTCCGACTGGTATCGGCTGCGCCAGAGCACGGCGCGTGACCTGACCATCGTCCTCGTGGGCGATCAAGTTCGGGGGACGTTTTCCACCTTCATCACCGATTCCCTGTACTGGGATCCGGGTTCCGCGGATTTCTTCATCGGGCCGGATTCGTGGACCATCGGGCCCGCGTCCCACGCCTGCCACGGTCGGGGGTTCAGCCCCCTCGAACTGCAACCGGAGTCCACGGTGGTGGCCCTCAAGGCGTTCCCCGACCCGGTACTTCACGCCATCGCGATCTACGGCCAGCCCGGCCCGTACGGCCTGGCGGTCATCGAGGGGTACGTCATCGGGAAGGGCGGCTTCCCGGCCGATCGGCGGGAGGAAGACGACTATTGCGATGCGGCCGACGCGAAGGGGCCGCCCTACCCCGCCGCCCTGCGGGACACGCTCACCATCGACAACGGGCACGACGTGGACTGGATCCGCTTCCGGGTACCCGATCCCGGCGGCGGACTGCCCAGCTCGGTGCGGTTCCGCACCGGGTCCATCGTTCCGGGCGACACCAGCGACATCGACCTGTACGTTCTCGATGCCGGCAGTTTGGCCGAGCTGGGCAGCGGTGTGAACACGGGATCTACCGAAGACTTCACCGTGCTGCTGAACCCCGGGGAGTACTACGCGGTCGTGGTGGACTTCGCCGGGACCCCCACTCGCTACGTGGTCTGTATTCGAAGCTGCCTCGATCCGTTCCCGGCGTCTTCCGGCCCCGCGGCGGCTCCCGCCGCCGAGCGCCGGTCCAAGCCGCGGCGGTCGTCGGCGCCGCCGGCGGCTCCTCGGGCGAGACCGTAGCGTGGCCGTGATCGAGTGCGCCCGCTGCCATACGTCCCTCCCCGACACGAGCCGCTTCTGCTCCTCGTGCGGCTTCGACGTCACCGGCGGCGGGCAAGACGCCGCGACCAGCGCGCAAACCGAGAACCTGATGGACCGCCTCCAGCGGCTGGTGGCCGGCAAGTACGAGGTCCGGCGCGCGTTGGGGAAGGGGGGCATGGGCGTGGTGTTCCTGGCCCAGGACCTGACGCTCGAACGCGAGGTCGCCATCAAGGTCCTCCCCCCCGACATCTCCCAGGACCCCCAGGTGATCAAGCGCTTCCAGCAGGAGGCCAAGACCGCCGCCAAGCTCGACCATCCGAACATCATCCCGATCTACCGGGTCGAGAGCGAAGGGGGGCTCAACTATTTCGTGATGAAGTACATCGCGGGCACGTCGCTGGAGGACGTGCTGGAACGCCGGCAGCCGCTCGCCGCGGACTACATCCAGCGCGTGCTCTGGGAAGCGGCCTGCGCCCTGGGCCACGCCCACCAGCGGGGCGTGGTGCACCGCGACGTGAAACCGGCCAACATCATGTTCGACCACGACGGCCGGGTGATGCTCACCGACTTCGGTATCTCCAAGGCGCTCCAGGCGGCCAGCGGCTTCACCGGCACCGGGATGATCATCGGAACCCCCCACTACATGGCCCCCGAGCAGGCCAAGGGGGCCCCGGTGGACGGACGGGCCGACCAGTACTCCCTCGGCGTGGTGGCCTACCGGATGGTGACCGGAGAGCTGCCGTTCACCGGCGACTCGGTGCACACCATCCTCTACAAGCACATCTTCGAAGACCCGCCCCGCGCCGCCCGCACCGACGTCCCCGAATTCGTCAGCGCGGCGATCGGCCGGGCCCTCTCCAAGGACCCGGATCAGCGGTTCCCCACCATGGAGGAATTCGCCACGGCGGTATGGCCCGAACAGCCGGTGCCGGCACCGGGGAAGGGGCCCGGCGCCGCCCGGCCCCGGGCCCGGGTGGTGGCGGCCGATGTCCCCACGGAGGTCACCACCGCCCCCACCACACCGCTTCCGGCGGCCCGGCCACGCCCGGGGAGACCGCCGGCCGCCCGGCCCGGGTCCCGCGCCGGATGGATCGCCGGGATCCTGCTGCTCGCCGGGGGTGGCGCGGCGGGTTACCTGGTCCTGCGCCCAGGCGGCGGCAAGGGGGGCGGGCCCGCGCCGTCACCCCCCGGCTCGGCCGCGCCGGGCGTGGTGCAGGTCGCGCCCAGTCAGGTGACGCTTCAGCCGGGCGAGCGCACCGGGCTCACCGCCACGGTCTTCGATCAGGACGGGCGGCTCATGGCCGGTGCCCCCGTGCGCTGGACTTCCAGCGCGGAGGCGGTGGCCCGGGTGGACGGGGAGGGCGTGGTGACCGCCCTGGGGCCGGGCACCGCGACCATCGTGGCGCAGGCGGGGGAGCGGCGCGCCGAAGCCGTCGTCGAGGTGAGGGCGCCGGCACCGGCGACGGGTGGAGGGCGACAAGAGCCGCGGCCGCAGACCGGGCCGCCTCCGGTGCAACAGGGGTTCATCACGGTCAACTCCGAGCCGCCCAGCACCGTGTTCATTGACGGTCGCGAAGTGGGCCAGACGCCGGTGGTGGAGTTCGCGGTGGCGCCGGGGACCCACACCATTCGGCTCGAGCGCCCGGGGTACCGCACGGTCAGCGAGCGGGTGCAGGTGGCTCCGGGGGAAACGGTGCGGAGACGCTGGTTCCTTCAGGAGGGATCGGACCGATGACGAGAGCGGCCGCTCGGACCCGCGGGCCGGCGGGCGGAATCCTGGTGACGCTCGGGCTGCTGGTTCTCTGCGGCGCCGCGCGCTTGCCCGCCCAGGCCATCCAGAATGCCACGCTGCGACGGGCTCAGCAGGCCTACGACAACCTCGACTACCGCGCCGCCCTGACCCTGGCCCAGGCTTCGCTGCGCGAGCGGTTGAGCGGGACCGATCGGGCCCGGGCCTACGAGCTGCTGGCGTTCACCTACAGCGCCATGGATTCGATTCTCAAGGCGGTGGACGCGTTCAAGCAGGTGGTGTTGCTCGAACCGGAGCGCGCCCTGGATCCCAACCGGACCTCCCCCAAGGCCCTCTCGGCGTTCCAGGTGGCGCTCACGCAGGTCCTGGTGGTGCGCGGTCTCCGAGTGGACAGCACCACCTTCATCGCGGGCCAGGGAGCGGTGCCGATCCGGTACACGGTCACCCAGCCGGCCCGGGTGGTGACCCGGGTGCTGGGCGGCGGCCGGACCATCGTGGTCGACTCCGGCGTCGCCAACGGGCAGGTGAACCTGCGCTGGCCCGCACGACTGCCCAACGGTGATCCCGTCCCGCCGGGGAACTACACCGTGGTGGTCGAGGCCAGCGTGGGCCAGAACAGCTTCTCGGCGGGGCAGCCGATCCGGGTCACGCAGGGCGCCGTGGACACCCTGCCGCACCTCACCAGCCTCCCGGGGTACCAATACCTCCCCGAAACGGAAGTGCCGCCCAAGAGCTGGCGGCCCCTGGGGCTGGCGTTCCTCTACGCCGGGGTGGCCGGGGCGGGGACCGCCGCCCTCGCCTCGGGGGAGTTGGGTTCGGGGGGACAGCGGGAACTCGTGGCCGCGAGCGCCGTGACCCTCGCAGCCGGGCTCGTGGCCACGCTCAAGAAACCCGCGCCCCAGCCGGCGCGCGCCAACATTCTCTACAATCGGCTGCTGCGCGAGCAGATCGCCCGGCGCAACGAGGAGATCGCGCGGGAGAACCTGGCTCGCCGCCAGCAGGTCGGCATCACGGTGACGCCGGTGGCGCGGACGGGGGGTGGGCGGTGAGGCGCCGGTGGGCGCGGCTCGCGCTGTCGATGGCGGCCATGGGGGCACAGGGCCTGATGGCCCAGTCCCTCGCCCTCGGCCCCGAGCTCATCATCGCCGACTATCGGGAGACCTTCCGGGCTCTGCACTACCGCGGCACCGGCTTCGGCGGCGCCATCACGGCCTCCTACAAGAAGCTCTCCGCCGACCTCGCCTACGCCCAGGTCGGCTACGAGCCGGCGGAGGACGGCGACGCGGTCACCGCCTTCGACGCCAGACAGTTCGACGCCCGCCTGCGGTACTACCTCGCGGGGCCGGCCAGCGCCGAGCTGGGCGTCACCACCCGCCAGGTGGATCCGGAGTTCGCGGCGCAGGAGGTGGGCGCGGTGCGGATCGGCGTCCGGCTCTCGCAGGCCGTGGACCCGGCGGTGCGGCTGTTCCTGCGGGGCAACTACCTCGCCGCCGCGCGGTTCTCGGGAGGCGGTTCGGCGCCGTTCGGGCTGGAGCTGGGCCTGGGCGTGGCGGGGGACCTGGCCCGCGGTCGGGTACGCCTCTCAGCCGGGTACGAGTTTCAGTATTTCGATCGGAAGACGGACGACGGCTCGGGCGAGGTATCGGTCCCGCTACAACAAGCGGTGGTGCGCTTCGGTGTAGCGGGATCCTTCTGACCGGTAGGGCCTCACCGCCCCTCGATCGAGGCGGCGCGGGCTCCCGCGGCGCTCGCGAGCTCGAGTAACTCCCGCGTCGTGCGGGCGTGTCGCAACAGGTCCACCGCGGCCTGGAGCTGGCGATCCCGCGGGGCCACGAGGTCGGGCACCACGCCGCCGTTTCCGCCCGGGGGGAGGGGGCGGCCGCCCAGCGAGTAGGGGCGCGCGCTGTCGGGCGCACTGGTGCGTTCCACCCCGCGTCCGCTGGGCGTGTACCAGCGCGCGGTGGTGAGCCGCAGGGCGATGCTGTCCCGCAGCCGGATGGTTTGCTGGACCGATCCTTTGCCGTAGGTCGGTTCCCCCACGATGGCGGCGCGGTCGTGCTCCTGGAGCGCTCCCGCCACCAGCTCGGCCGCACTCCGGGTTTCGGCATTGACCAGGACCACGAGGGGAAGGTCGGGCCACTCCTGCTGGTGGCGAGCGACGAAGCGACGCGCGGTGGCGGCGGACCGCCCCCGGACCGTCGCGATGGGCAGATCGGGGTCGAGAAACAGATCGGCGACCTGCACCGCTTCGCGCACCAGACCGCCGGGGTTGTCGCGCAGGTCGAGGATCAGGGCGCGCAGGCGCTGCGGGTGCAGCTCGGTGATGGCCCGGCGCAGGTCGGCGGCCGAAGTGGCGGTGAACGCCGTGAGCGCCACGTAGCCGATGCCCGGCTCCAGGATGCGCACTTCTCCCGTCGCGCGGGCCTCCGAAGCCACCTCCCGCCGGCGGGCCCGTTCTTCTTTCAGCAGGGCGGCGTAGGGGTCGCGCAACCGCTCCACGATCGCCTGGGCGGCGAGGTAGGTGAGATCGGTCTCGCTGAGCGAGTCGACCGAGTACGCCCGGATGGTGCGCAGGACATCGTCCACCAGGGTGGGACTCGGCGACGGCGCCTCGCGCCGCGGCGCGAGGAGACCGAGGTAGTTGCCGAGCGCGAACGCGGCGGCGAGGGCCGCCGCGAGCCCGGCGCGCCTGGCGAAGGGATGCACGACCCGCATCGGGTGGGCGAGGCCCATGCGCCAGCCGCGATTCGAACGCGGGACCTTCGGCTCCGGAGGCCGACGCTCTATCCAGCTGAGCTACTGGCGCGCGGCCTAAAGATAACGACGCCTCAGAACAGCCGGAATCCGGGCGACACCGGGCGGACGTCGTAGCCGGCGAAAAACGGCCCGTAGGCGATCGCGATGAGTACGATCGCGACCACCACCCACCATCCCAGGCGGTCGAGCGCGAGTGGCCACCCGGTCACGGCCGGCGGCTCGAGCGTTTGGGCCACGGGGACGTCCCGCGGTTGCTCCCCGCGCCGGCCGGCGGCGATGGTCATCCCGAGGTCCACGAAGAACATCATGATGCCGAAGAACATCAGGGTCCCGCCGATCGCACTGAGCATGCCGCCCAGGTCCCAGGCCGGGTTGTCGTAGGTCGCCATCACCCGGAACATGCGCCGCGGCATCCCTTCGAGTCCCGCCGAGATCATTCCGCGCGCGAAGATCAGGGTGCCGACGGTGTAGATCCACACCGCCGCCAGGGCCAGCCCCCGGCTCCAGAGGGCGCGGCCGGTGAGATAGGGCACCAGCCAGAAGGCGATCCCCATGAAGCTCAGCGCCACCGCCGTCCCCACGGTCAAATGAAAGTGGCCCGGCACCCAGGTGGTGTTGTGGATCACCTGGTTCATGGTGTAGCTGGCGTTGATGAGCCCGCTCATGCCGCCCAGCACGAAGGTGATCATCGCGAGCAGCTGGGCCGCCACCGAGGGATCACCCCAGGGGAGCCTGGGGATCCAGCCCAGGAGGCCACGACCGCCCCGGCTCCGCCCGCCCATTTCGAGCGAGGCCATCACGCTGAACGCCGTGCCGAAGCTGGGGAACACCACCGCGAAGGTGAGCACCGCCTGGACCGTCTTCATCGCCACGCCGATGCCGGGATCGGTGTACTGGTGGTGGAACCCCGTGGGAATGGAGAGCAGAAGGAACAGGATGAACGTCATCCGCGCCAGCGTGTCGCTCAGCACCTTGCCCTCCACCTGCCGCGGAACCAGCGCGTACCAGGACACGTACGCCGGCAGGAGCCAGGCGTACACGATGGCGTGGCCGGTGAACCAGAACAGCGTTCGATCGAGCAGGGGGTCCGTTTTGGCCACCAAGCCCAGGGCCCAGGGCAACAGGAACCCCAGGAACAGCACCGCCACCGGGAGGGAGGCCAGCACCCACATGGCATACGACGCCAGGGAGATGAACGCCAGCAGCGGCACCCGCTCGGCCGGGTGCTCGCGGCGCCAGGCGCGGAGCGCGAGGAACATGCTGAGCGCCGCCAGCCAGGTGCTCACCACCACCAGAGCCAGGCCGGCGTAATAGGTCCAGTGGGCCTGGAGCGGGGCGTACGAGGTGAAGAGCACGCTGGCCCGGTTTCCGGTGACGGCGTAGATGGTGAGCAGGTTCCCCGCGAGAAGGGTCGCGAACATCGCCTGAAGCACCCGGAAGTGGAGCGGGCGGCCCAGGGCGCGGGCGACCAGGAGCGGCAGGAACCCGTTGGCGAAGGCGAAGGTGAAGGTGAGCACGTTGGCCACGCCGTGCGCCGTGAGCCCCTGGTAGTAACCGCGGAGCCCGGGGAAGAACTTCAGGATGTCCACCTTGGCGTAGGCCAGCGCCTGCGCCAGCCCGTGGAACACCCCGGCCACCAGTGCCGCGTATCCGATGTAGATGGTCCAGCGCAACCAGCGGCGCTGACTGTCGGGCAGGGTGAACCCCTCGGGGTTCATCACGGTCCAGGCGCTCATTCCACCACCACCCTTCCGCCCATGGTGTGATGGCCCACGCCGCAGTACTCGTGGCAGACCAAGAGGTGCGCTCCCGGCTCCCGGAAGCGGTAGGTGAACCGCGTCACCTGGCCGGGAATGAGCATCAGGTTGATGCGGGTGCCGGTGACGTGAAGCCCGTGGATCACATCGGGCGTGGTGGCGATGAAGGTCACCTCGGCGCCCACCGGTACGCGGATTTCGTGGGGCGTGAAGAACCAGGTCCGAGCGACGATCACCGCCTGGTAGCGGCCCGGGGCGACCTCGCGCACGCCGGGCGCGTCGAAGGGCGGCGTGGTGGCGACCTGGGCGGGATCGATCTGCTCGGCGTGGCCGATGAGGTGGATCCCGCGGGCCCAGGCGGCGTAGCCCAGGGCCCCGAGCGCCGCGGCGAGCAGCACGGCGGAGAGGCCGAGGAAGCCCTGCTCATAGGTGTGCACGTTCATGGTCTCACCGCCGGAGGAGCAGGGCGTAGCCCGTGAGCCAGCCGCCGAAGATCAGCATCAGGAGCAGTGCCACGAGGAACAGCGTGCCCGCAAGGTTGGGATCGCCGGGGCGGTCGGGCGGGGGTGCGGCCAGCCGCTCCAGCCCGCGCCCCCCGGCCCACAGGAGACCGGCGAATGCGGCGAGCAGAGGCAGGGAGAGCAGCACCCGGCGGGCACTGAGGTGGCCCGCCAACACCTGGTTCAGCGTCTCCCACAGGTAGGCGACCAGCGGAATGCCCACGATCACGAGGCCGCTGAGGAGCAGGACTACCCGCCCCGCACCCCGCTCTTGGCTCTCCGACATGCTCCGCCTCCGGCGGCTCGGTCGAAGTGTAATGCGCGCTCCTGGCCCGAGGCGCAAGAGGGGTTGAATGAAGGGTTCTTCAGGCGGGAAACAGCCGGGCCGAGGCGGGCGACGCCGGACTAGGTGACCCGTCTCGCCAGGGCAATCGTGATGCGTCCCATCAGATTCGCCGGGTGCAGCATCCATCGCAGGTGCCGACGGTGGAGGGCCCGGCGCTCGGCATACTTCGGCCGCAGCAGCTTCCGCCGGAGCGCTAGGGCCAGCAGCGGATAGAGGACCGGGACAAGCCACCTCGCGCTCCGGCGAAAGCGGTTCGTGTGCAGCCCGATGAGTTCCCCGCCGAACCGCTCTACGAGGAGCAGGATCTCCGGTAGGCTGATCGGGTTGATGTGCTGCAGGTAGTAGTCCGGCCGCGCCGGGTCGAGAGGCGTGCGCGCGGCGTCAGTGTACCCGTAAAGGAAGAAGTGCCAGCGCGAGGGAATGCTGAGCACGTTGGGCGTCGTGATGATCACCGTACCCCCCTTCCGGACGACGCGGAACAGCTCCTGCACAAACCGGGTGTGGTTTTCGAGATGCTCGATCACCTCGATCGCCACCGCGCCGTCGAACGCCTCGTCGGGAAGGGGGATGGCCTCGTTCAGGTCGGCCCGGTGGAAGGGCACGCCCGGCACGTTGAAGATGTCCGGCCGGGCGTCGCACGCTTCCACCTCGAAGCCCTCTTTCCGGACTAACTCGCAAAAGTAGCCCTCGCCTGCCCCGACATCGAGTAGCCGGGGGCCGGGCATCGTCGAGAGCAGCGCTAGCACCTTCTGATAGATGTCGGGCTGGAAGGTGAGGCCTTTCGGTCCGGAGTGCGGTGTGGCCATCGGGCCCGGCGATGTCGGCGCGGACCAGAATGCGCTGGTCAGCCAGGCTCCCGGCGCCTGGTGCGAGCACCAGAGCCCGTTGCCGACCGGAGCGCACCAGGTGGACGGAGGCGAGGACGCCGGGGCTCCGAGCGGGAGCGGTAGGGAGGGGTCGCGTGGGGCGCAGCTAGGGCGGCCCGCACGGCACCCCATGTGGCAACCGGGAATGGCAAGTCGTTGCCACGTAAAGTCGGGGCGAGTGGATTTGAACCACCGACCTCCTGGTCCCGAACCAGGCGCGCTAACCGGGCTGCGCTACGCCCCGAACGGCTCGCCTCAGTGCGCCCAGGAGGAGTCGAACCCCCAGCCTTCTGATCCGTAGTCAGACGCTCTATCCAGTTGAGCTATGGGCGCCAGTGGGCGGTACTAGACTCGAACTAGTGACCTCCACGATGTCAACGTGGCGCTCTAACCAGCTGAGCTAACCGCCCCGAGCGAAATGCGGAATGGGGAATTCGAAATGCGGAATGGTCGCCGGACATTCCGCACTCCGCACTCCGCATTCCGCATGTGGAGTAGCGGGGGTGGGATTTGAACCCACGACCTCCGGGTTATGAGCCCGGCGAGCTACCAGACTGCTCCACCCCGCGTCGCTGGTCCCTGCCTGGAGAGCGGGAAACGGGATTCGAACCCGCGACCCCAACCTTGGCAAGGTTGTGCTCTACCAACTGAGCTATTCCCGCAAGACCAGGGCTCAGGGGACGGACGGGCAGACGGCTCAGGGGAACCGGTGCTGCTTCCGCCGTCACCCTGTTCTCCCTCGCCAACTCTAGCCTGGGAACCCCTCGCCGTCTAGCCGTCTGTCCGGCTGGCCGTCGGGCCGGCCGTCCCCTAGCAGTATGGAGGCGAGGGGAATCGAACCCCTGACCTCGTGAATGCCATTCACGCGCTCTCCCAACTGAGCTACGCCCCCATTATATTTGGCGCCCTCGCCAGGCGCCCTTCCGGCGGGAACACGGCATCTTACCGGGGCGTTCTTACGGTGTCAAGCGATAACTCGCTGTAGGATGAACTTTTGCGCCCTGTGAGGCGTATCACAGGGCGACCCATAGGACTTGCATGCCGACCAAGGCCACGCGGAAGAAGACCGCGCCCAAGACCCGGGCGCCCAAGACGGCCAGGGCCAAGAAGGCCCCCAAGGCCGCGGCGCCCGTGTCCGCTCGCCCGGCCGGGGCGGCCCCGGCCCGGCCGGGCCGCAAACGGGGCCGCCGGCGGGGCTTCCTCAACGGGCTCGCCGCCCCCGAGTACGAGCGCGACATCCTCGATCAGTACCTCCACGAGGTGTCCAAGACGCCGCTCCTCACGCAGAAGGAGGAGATTGCGCTCGCCCGCAAGGTGCGGGCCGGAGACCAGGAGGCCATGCAGGAGCTGGTCAAGCGCAACCTCCGCTTCGTGATCTCGGTGGCCAAGAAGTACCAGAACCGCGGCCTCCCCCTCACCGACCTGATCGGCGAGGGGAACGTGGGCCTCTTGACGGCGGCTCGGAAGTTCGACCCGGATCAGGGGGTGAAGTTCATCTCCTACGCCGTGTGGTGGATCCGGCAGGCCATTCTCGCCGCGCTGGCCCGGCAGGGGCGGACCGTGCGGGTGCCGCTCAACCGGACGGCGGACCTCTCGCGCATCGTCCGGACGGCCGAGTACCTGCGGCAGACGCTGCGCCGGGAGCCCACGCCGGAGGAGATCGCCGACGCCACCAAGCTGTCGCTGGAGGTGGTGCAGTCGCTGGCGGCGCTCAACACCGGGGACGTGCGGCTGGACGCGCCGCTCGACCCCGACGGCGACCGGGCCCTCATCGAGCGCTTCATCGCCGAAGATCTCCCCGACACCGAGGAGAAGGCGATGGACCGCTTCCTGTCCGACGAGATCGAGGCGGCGCTGAACACGCTCCAGCGGCGCGATGCCAAGGTGCTGCGGCTGTACTTCGGGCTGGACGGCGGGCGCGAGCACACCCTCGAAGAAATCGGCGGGATGCTGGGCGTCACCCGTGAGCGGGTCCGCCAGCTCCGCGACCGGGCCCTCAAGCGGCTGCGCGACGGCGAGGTGGGAAAGGCGCTGGCGAGTTTCGCGGCCTGAAGGCGGCACTAGCTTTATGCCATGGCCCAGCAGCGCCAGCGCCGCGCTCGGCGCGAGACGTCGGCCGGCGGGGTGGTGTTCCGCCGTGACCCGGACGGCTCGGTCCGCTATCTCCTGATCCGGGACTCCTACGGCAACTGGGGGTTTCCCAAGGGGCATCTCGAGCCCCGGGAGCCGCCGGCCGAAGCGGCCCGGCGCGAGGTGGCCGAGGAAACCGGCCTCCAGGATCTCCAGCTGCACGGCCCGATTCAGGTCATCGACTGGTACTTCCGGTTTCGCGGGAAGACCATTCACAAGTACTGTCACTTCTTTCTCTTCGAGTCCCGCGCCGGGGAGCCGGTGCCTCAGGCGGACGAGGGCATCTCCGAGTGCGCCTGGCACTCGCTAGCGTCGGCGCTCTCGACCATCTCCTACGAGAACGCGCGGGGCGTGCTGCGCCGCGCGGCGGAGATGGTCGAGAGCCTGACGCCGGTGCCCCCCTCGCCGTCCTCTCCCTCTCCTTCCCCCTCCCCCTCCCCCTCCCCCGGGTCGTCTGCGGGGGAGGAGGGGGGGCGATGAGCGCAGTCGTCGCGGTCTTCCACCCCCGGCGCGATGCCCGGCGGGCGCTCCAGCAGGGCTACCCCCGCGCCGCCGGGCGGGTGCGGGTGTGTCCCAGCGTCGCAGCCCTCGAGCGGCTGCTGGTTCAGCGTCTGGTGGACGCGGTAGTGCTCGACGCCAAGGCCGCGCCCCAAGCCGCGGTCACCCTCCCCCCGCGGTTTCCCCGGATCCCGTTCTACGTGCTCTCCGCGCTGCGGCCGGACGACGCTCCCCTGCTGGCCGAGACCCGGGCGGCGGGCGTCGCGGGCGTGCTGGTCGAGGGCGTGGACAACGCCGTGGCGGGGGAGTGGGTGGCGGCGCGCACGGCGCAGGTCGCGCGCCGCCACGCGCTGGGCGACGCTCCCCGGCTCCTCCGGCTCACCGACCGGCTTCAGCTCGCCGCCTGGGAGGAGGTGCTCCGGCGGGTGGACGCCCCGATCCGTACGGCGGATCTCGCCCGGAGCCTCCAGGTGACCCGGGAGCACCTGTCGCGCGAATTCGCGGCCGGCGGCGCCCCGACGCTGAAACGCGTGATCGATCTCGCCCGCACCGCGTGCGCCGCGGATCTCCTGGGCAACCCCGGCTACAGCGTGGGGGCGGTGGTGCGCATCCTGGGCTACGCCTCACCCAGCCATCTGGCCGCGGCCGCCCGGCGGGTGGCCGGCGCCACGCCCGCGGAGCTGCGCCAGCTCGGGCCCCGGGGCGTGCTGGGGAGGTTCGTGCGGGGAAGGACGAGGAGCCGGCTTTGAGCGAGGAGCGGCGCGGCGGGCGAGCCGGGGCCCAGGCGGGTTCCGGAGCCGGCCGAGGGCTGATGCCCGGCGCCCGAGCACCCGGCGCGGGGTGGCGGCACGGCGCCGCCATGTGATAACTTTCACAATCTTCGACTTCCACACTCATGGCCACCGAATCCATCCTCCGACCCGGCGAACTCAAAGAGATCCTGCTCAGGGAAATCCAGGCCGCCGACCTGGCCGAAATCGACGTCCGCGAGGTGGGCACCGTGCTGGAGGTGAAGGACGGCATCGCGCGCATCTACGGGCTCACCGCGGCCATGGCGGGCGAGATGCTGGAGTTCACCGCCTCCGACACCGGGGAGAAGATCGTGGGGCAGGCGCTGAACCTCGAGGAGGACAACATCGGCGCCGTGATCTTCGGCGACTACCTCCGGCTGCGCGAGGGTGACGAGGTGCGGCGTACCGGCCGGGTGCTGGAGGTGCCGGTGGGGCCGGCGCTGGTGGGGCGGGTGGTGGACGCTCTGGGCCGGCCGGTGGACGGGCTGGGCCCCATCGCCGCCACCAGGAGCCGGAAGGTGGACATCGTGGCGCCCGGCATCATCAAGCGCCAGCCGGTGAAGGAGCCGCTCCAAACCGGCATCAAGGCGATCGATTCGATGATCCCGATCGGCCGGGGTCAGCGCGAGCTCATCATCGGCGACCGGAGCACCGGGAAGACGGCGATCGCGGTGGACACCATCATCAACCAGAAGGGGACCGGGGTGGTCTGCGTGTACGTCGCGGTGGGCCAGAAACGCTCGACCGTGGCGGCGGTGGTGGACAAGCTCAAGGAGTTCGGCGCGATGGACTACACCATCGTGGTCATCGCCTCGGCCTCCGAGCCCGCGCCCCTGCAGTACATCGCCCCCTTCTCGGGGTGCGCCATGGCCGAGTACTTCATGTACGACGAAAAGAAGGCCACCCTGGTGGTCTACGACGATCTGTCGAAGCAGGCCGTGGCCTACCGGCAGCTCTCGCTGGTGCTGCGGCGCCCGCCCGGTCGGGAGGCCTATCCCGGCGACGTGTTCTACCTGCACAGCCGCCTGCTGGAGCGCGCGGCCAAGCTGTCGGACGAGATGGGCGGGGGCTCGCTGACCGCGCTGCCCATCATCGAGACCCAGGCGGGCGACGTGTCGGCCTACATCCCCACCAACGTCATCTCGATCACCGACGGCCAGATCTTCCTCGAGACCGACCTCTTCTACTCCAATGTGCGGCCCGCCATCAATCCCGGCATCTCGGTGTCGCGGGTGGGGGGCAACGCCCAGATCAAGGCGATGAAGCAGGTGGCCGGCCGCCTGCGGCTGGACCTGGCGCAGTACCGCGAGCTCGAGGCCTTCGCCCAGTTCGGCTCCGAGCTGGACCCGGCGACCCAGAAGCAGCTCGCCCGGGGGTCGCGGCTGGTGGAGGTCCTGAAGCAGCCCCAGTACCAGCCCATGCCGGTGGAACAACAGATCATGATCATCTTCGCGGGCACCGGCGGGTACCTGGACGACGTCGAGGTGCCCCAGATCCGGGCCTGGGAGAAGAGCTTCCTCGAGTTCATGACCGCCCAGCACCCGGAGATCGGCGAGGAGATCCGGACCCGCAAGGTCCTGTCCGAGGACCTCACCGGACGCCTCAAGCAGGCGATCGAGGAGTTCAAGCGGCTGGGGAACCGCTGAATGGCGAAGCCCCGCGAGCTGCGCCGGCGGATTCGCTCGGTCGAGAGCACGCGCAAGATCACCAAGACCATGGAGCTGGTCGCCACCTCGAAGCTCAAGCGCGCCCAGGACCGGGTGGTGGCGGCGCGTCCCTACGCCCAGGCGCTGGCCGAGGTCCTGGGCGACCTCTATGCGCCGGATCTGGCCGAGCGCTTCCCCCTCCTGCGGCGCCCGGTGCCCGGCGCCCGGCGCACCGCGTTGCTGCTCATCACCTCGAACCGCGGGCTCTGCGGCGCCTTCAACGCCAACCTGATCCGGGAAGCCCGGCGGCGGCTGGAGGAGCTGGAGGGGCAGGGCGCCACGGTGGAACTGCATCTCGTGGGCAAGAAGGGGATCGCGTTCTTCCGGTTCGCCCGGCGCGCCATCGCCTCGCAGCGGATGGACATCGGCGACAAGCCCACCCCGGGGCACGCCCAGGAACTCGCCGCGCCGCTGATGGAGCGTTTCGCCCGGGGGGATCTGGACCGCGTCGAGGTGGTCTTCGCCCACTTCCGGAGCGCGGTGTCCACGCCGCCGACCGTGCTGAGCGTGTTGCCGATTTCCCCGCCGGGGGCTGAGGGGCGGCGCGGCGGCAGGGCGGCGGGGGCCTACATCCTGCGCCCCTCCCCGACCGAGATCCTCTCGAGGCTCTTGCCCCTCTACGTGACCAACCAGATCTATCGGGCGCTGGTGGAGACCGCGGCCGCGGAGCAGGGGGCGAGGCGGACGGCGATGAAGAACGCGACCGACAACGCGGGGGAGATGCTCGACATCCTGCGGCGCACCTACAACCGGGCGCGGCAGGCCCAGATCACGCAGGAGATCGCCGAGATCGTCGGAGGGGCGGAGGCGCTGAAAGGTTAGGCATCGGAACCCACATGGCAACCAGATCCAAGCAACCCGACTCGCAGACGGCCGCCGCCCGCAACGTGGGCCGAGTGGTCCAGGTCATCGGCCCCGTGCTCGACGTGGAGTTCGAGCCCGAGCGGCTGCCCGAACTGTACAACGCCCTGGTGGTGGACTATCCCGGCGACGGGACGCCGCCGGTGCATCTCGTGGCCGAGGTGCAGCAGCACATCGGCCGGAACCAGGTGCGCGCCGTGGCCATGAGCTCGACCGACGGCGTGGTTCGGGGCATGGAGGTGATCGACACCGGGCGCCCCATCACGGTGCCGGTGGGCAAGGCGGCGCTGGGACGGATCCTCAACGTGCTGGGCGAGCCGGTGGACGAGGGCCCGCCCATCCCGCCGGACGCCGAGCGGTGGCCCATCCACCGCGAGACCCCGAAGTTCGTGGACCTCGAGCCCAAGACCCAGATCTTCGAGACCGGGATCAAGGTGATCGACCTCATCGCCCCCTTCGTGAAGGGCGGGAAGATCGGCCTCTTCGGGGGCGCGGGAGTGGGCAAGACCGTGATCATCATGGAGCTGATCCACAACGTCGCCATGGGGCACGGCGGCCGCTCGGTGTTCTGCGGCGTGGGCGAGCGCACCCGGGAGGGAAACGACCTCTACCTGGAGATGAAGGAAAGCGGCGTACTCGACTCCGTGGCGCTGATCTACGGCCAGATGAACGAGCCCCCGGGCGCCCGCTTGCGGGTGGGGCTCAGCGGCCTCACGGTCGCCGAATACTTCCGCGACGTCGAAGGCCAGGACGTGCTGGTCTTCATCGACAACATCTTCCGCTTCACCCAGGCGGGCTCCGAGGTGTCGGCCCTGCTGGGCCGGATGCCCTCGGCCGTGGGGTACCAGCCGACGCTCGCCACCGAGATGGGCGAGCTCCAGGAGCGGATCACGTCCACCAAGAAGGGGTCCATCACGTCGGTCCAGGCCATCTACGTCCCCGCCGACGACCTCACCGATCCCGCCCCGGCGACCGCGTTCTCGCACCTCGACGCCACGGTGGTGCTGTCGCGCCAGATCTTCGAGCTCGGGATCTACCCCGCCATGGACCCGCTCGCCTCCTCCAGCCGGATTCTCGACCCGCAATACGTGGGCGAGCGGCACTACCAGGTGGCCACCGAGGTCCAGCGCATTCTCCAGCGCTACAAGGACCTCCAGGACATCATCGCCATTCTGGGAATGGACGAGCTGTCCGAGGAGGACAAGCAGCTGGTGGCGCGCGCCCGGCGGGTCCAGCGCTTCCTCTCCCAACCCTTCTTCGTGGCCACGCAGTTCACCGGGCTCGAGGGGAAATACGTGAAGCTGGAAGATACCATCAGCTCGTTCGAGCGCGTGGTGGCCGGGGAGTTCGACCACCTGCCGGAACAGGCCTTCTACATGGTGGGCGGGATCGACGAAGTGGTGGAGCAGGCCAGGCGCCTGGCCACCGCCTGAGCGTGCGCGTCAGCGTCGTCTCCCCCGAGCAGGCCGTCTTCGACGGCGAGGCCGACGCGCTCGTCGCCCCCGCGTTTGACGGGCTGGTCGGCATCCTGCCCCGCCACGCGCCGTTTCTGACCCTGCTGGGCGAGGGGGTGCTGGTGGTCCGGCGGGGAGGGGAGGTCCGTCGCTTTCGGGTTTCGGGCGGCTTTCTGCAAGTCGTTCGGGCCGGCGGCGATACGGTTCGAGTGGTGGCCGATCGCGTGACCCCGTTCTCTTGACAGACCGGGGCCCGCTCCTTAACGATGTGCGGGCCCCTGGCCCCGAATAAATACCGAAATAACGACGCCCTAGAGGAGGTTCGGAGCCTTTATGCGGACGCTTCTGGGTAGCGCCCTGGTGGCGCTCGTGCTGTGGCCGGTGGCGGCCGACGCGCAGCGGCGGGCCGCGCCGCAGGCTGCCCCGGGCCGACATGAGTTCGGACTGGACGTCGGCATCGCCTACTACGACCCCGATGGCGGAGACGGCGGCATTCAGATCGGCACCCCCCTCGATGTGCGGGTGGGGTTCGTCCCCCGTGCGGGGCAGAAGCTGATGTTCGAGCCCCGCTTCACGCTGGGCTTCGACAGCGAAGGTGGCGTTCCCGACGGCAGCGCACTCGCCTTCACGCCGGGACTCAACGTGCTCTACGCCATGGCCCCGGGCGGCCACCGCTCGGGCATGTACCTGACCGGTGGCGCGGGAGTGCGCATCCTCGACGTGGGGGACGTGGGCGGCACCGGGTTCTCGCTCAACGGGGCGGTCGGCTGGCGGAGACCGTCGGGGAGCGGAGCGCTTCGCTACGAGCTGGGCATCCGTTGGGAGTCCGAAATCGAGGACTCGGGGGTGATCCTCGACCCCAGCACCCTGTTCTTCGGTGCCCGGATCGGTCTCTCGCTCTGGCGCTGATTCCCGGTCCGGACGCGGTGTGAGCCGCGTCACACCTCTCGGCGTGGCCCGTCGTCGCCTCGGCGGGCCACGTTGCTGTGCGGGGAACGCCCGCGCCGCGCTCGGGTACATGGGCGGGCCACGGTCAGAGGAGACTCGACGCATGCGACGCTGGATGACGGTTCTGCTGATCGCGACGGGGTTGGGGCCTTGGGGCCGGGAGGCGGCCGCGCAGGCCACCGGCACGCCCACCTTCAACGCGCCTTACCGGGCGTTCACCCGGGCCGAGTTCGGCGCGCTCTTGAGCTTCCCCGAGCCCGACGGCGTGGCGATCGAGGGCGCCTACCGGCTCGCCAGCGGACGCTTCGACATCGGGTTCAAGGGAGGCTTCTGGGATCCCGAGGGGCCCGGTGACGCCGTGGTGCTGGTCGGCGCCGAGGGGCGCCAGCGGGTCATCACCCACAATGTGGATTTCCCGCTCGACGGCGCGCTGGTCGTGGGGGTGGGCGGGCAGTTCGTGAGCAACGCTTCGGTGCTGGTGGTCCCGGTGGGGCTGTCGCTGGGCCGGCGGATCGATCCGCAGGGCTCGACCATCAGTATCGTCCCGTATGTCCAGCCCACGCTCTTCATCCTGGGCGGCGATGTGGCGGATCACGTGCAGTTCTCGCTCGGGCTGGGCGCGGATTTCCGGTTCACGCCGCGGTTCGACGGCCGGATCGCGGCCGGGATCGGCGATCTGGAAGGGGTGTCGCTCGGATTCGTGTGGGTGCGGTGAGCCGGCTCGAAGCCCGGGGATGTCCCTAGCGATGGGCGGCGGTTGCCCGGGCGGGATCCGCCCTGTGAACACGCACTTTCCTTTGGAGGAGAGTCCGATGAAGCGCTTCATGGCAGCGGTGGCGCTGGCCGCGTTCGCGGCGGCACCGGCCGCGGCGCAGTTCTACGGGATGCCCGTGTATAACAGCCCCAAGGGCGGGACCGGCGTCACCCTCAGTGCCGATCTCGGACTTCCCGGCGACGAGTACGGGAAGGGAACGGCGTTCGGCGCTCGGGGAACGCTGGGCCTGGGCAACCTCGCCTTGACGGCGGGGTTCTCCTCGTACAAGCCCGACGG
>DATLXT010000230.1:0-2491 GCA_035575475.1 Gemmatimonadales bacterium
CGACAACCGCCGCTCGCTCCAGGTGGTGGAGGACGGCTGTGTCCCGGTGGAGCGGCTCGTGGAGTACGTGGCCGGGCTCCGGGCCGCGGCCGGACGCCGAGGGGTGCCGGTGGCGATCTTTGGGCACGCGGGGGATGGGCACGTGCACGTGAACGCGCTGCCCGACGTCACCCGTAAGGGGTGGGAGGAAGGGCTGGCCGGGCTGTTCGGCGACGTGCTGGACCTGCTGGTGCGGCTGGGCGGGACGCCCAGCGGCGAGCACGGCGACGGGCGGTTGCGAGCCGGGGTTCTGGACCGGTTCTTCGGCGCCGAGGTGACCGCGCTGTTCCGCGCGCTGAAGCGCGCCTACGACGCCGACGCGCTCTTCAATCCCGGTGTTATAATTCCCGCGGCCGATTGGGCGCCGCTCGCCGATCTCAAGGTCGGCGCGAACGCGGCGCCGCTTCCCGAGGACATTGCGCGGCGGCTGCGCCAGGTCGAACGCGAGGCCGCCTGGGGGGTCGCCAAGGCGGACCTGGCCCGCCCCTGACCCGACATCCGGCACCGGCTCATGGAGATCTTTCGCGAACCCCGCGTGACGCTGATCGCTCGCCCCCAGTTCATCGAGCCGCCCCATCTCCCGGTGCAGTGGATGGGCGAAGGCTCGGACGGGGAGCGGCTGGCGGAGTACGCCGGCCGGGTCTGTTACATGAGCCAGCACAATCCCGCGAGACGGAGCACCGCCGAATACCTCGAGAACATCAAGAAGCAAGGCCACGGCTCGGTGCTGGAGCACGCGGTATACGTCCTGTTGATCGAGGGGATCTCGCGCTCCTGCTCCCACGAGCTGGTACGGCACCGCGCGGGCTTCGGGTACTCGCAGCTCTCCCAGCGCTATGTGGACGAGTCGCACGCCGCGTTCGTCCTGCCGCCGGCCATCGCGGGCGACGCGGCGCTCGAGGCGGAGTGGGCCCGGCAGGTCGAAGCGGCCCAGGCCGCCTACGTCCGCGCGGTCGAGGCGCTGATGGAGCGGTATGCCTGGGTGACCGACAAGGTCCACCGTCGGAAGATGGCGCGCGAGGCGGCGCGAAGCGTCCTGCCCAACGCCACGGAGGTGAAGATCGTGGTCAGCGGCAACGCGCGGGCCTGGCGTACGATGCTGGAGCTGCGCTGCGGCGAGGGCGCGGAGCTCGAGATCCGGCGGCTGGCGGTCGCCTGCCTCCGCGTGCTCCAGCGCGAAGCGGGCGCGCTCTTCTCCGACTTCGAGATCTACACCGCCGACGATCGGCACGAAGCGGCGCGCGCGGCCTACCACAAGGTGTGAGACGCCGAACGGCGTGTCGCGGCCTCTCACCTATTGCGCATCGCTCCGCCATTTCGTATTCTCTTACCCGATAGCGCGTTCGTCGCTCTTCGGACCGCCGAGTTTCGGCGGCCCCTTTTTGTAGGAGGCGCCCCGAGACCACATGCGAATAGGTCTCGCGTACAACGAGAAGCCCGACTCGACGACTCTCGACGATCCTCCCAGTAGCAGCGACACCTACGTCGAGTGGGACGATCCCTCCACCATCGCCGCCGTGGAGCAGGCTCTGGGTCTCTTCGGCGACGTCATCCGCCTCGAAGCCGACGCGACCCTCCCCGAGAAGCTGGCGCGGGCGCGCCCTGACCTGGTGTTCAACATGGCCGAGGGACTGCGGGGGCCGAACCGCGAGTCGCACGTCCCGGCCCTCTGCGAGTTCCTCGGCATTCCCTACACGGGGAGCGATCCGCTCGCCCTCGGCCTCACGCTCCACAAGGCGCGCGCCAAGGAAATCCTGGCCTACCGGGGCGTGCCCACCGCACCCTTCGCCGTGGTGGAGCGGCCGGCGGACCTGGACCGGGTGGGGTTGCGGTTCCCGCTGTTCGTGAAGCCGGTCGGGGAGGGGTCTGGCAAGGGCATATTTGCCAACAACTTATGTGAGAGCCCGTCGGCGTTGCGGGAGCGGGGCCTCTTCCTATTAGAGGAATACGATCAGCCGGTCCTGGTGGAGACCTACCTGCCAGGCCCCGAGTTCACGGTCGCCATCCTGGGCAACGGGGCCGAGGCCCGCTGCCTCCCGATCGTGGCCTTCGACTTCGCCGTCCTGCCCCCCGGGGCGACGCCGGTCTACGGGTACGAGGCCAAGTGGGTGTGGGACCGGCCGGACCACCCGCTCGCGCTGTTTCAATGCCCGGCGCCGGTGGCCGAAGGGCAGGCGCGGGAGATCCGGCGCACCGCGCTCGATGCGTTCCATGCGCTGGGCTGCCGGGACTGGTGTCGGGTGGACCTGCGGGTGGACCGCTTCGGCGTGCCCAACGTGCTGGAGCTCAATCCTCTTCCGGGCGTCATCCCCGATCCCGCGATGAACTCGTGCTTCCCCAAGGCGGCGCGGACCGCCGGGATGAGCTACGACGAGCTGATTCAGGAAGTCGCCCGCATCGCCTGGCGGCGGATCACCGGGCGGGAGCTGGCCCCCGCGACGTCGTCCGCGGC
>DATLXT010000231.1:0-10686 GCA_035575475.1 Gemmatimonadales bacterium
CCGGACCGCGGCGAGGAACCCGGGATGGTCGCCCCAGTTCCGGACCAGCGCCAGCTCGAGCCGGCCGCCGGCCGCCTCCAGGAGCTTCGTCTCGTAGGCACCGACCGAGAGCGACGAGTAGTGCGGCGCCATCGCCAGCGCGACCAGCCGCCGCAGGCCCCGGGCCGCGATGCGATCCACGGCGTCCTTGATGTACGGGTGCCAATGCCGCATACCCACGTGGACCGAGTACCCCGCCCCCAGCGCGCGCTCGAGGGCGCGGGCCTGGGCGCGAGTGTGATCCAGGATGGGCGAGCGCCCCCCGATGACGGCGTAGCGGTGCCGGACCTCTTCCACCAGCTCCCGACCGGTCGGGCGGCCGCCGCGCACGTCCTGGAGGTACGGCTCGACTTCGTCCAGGCTCCCGGGCCCGCCGTAGGCCATCAGGAGGACCGCGACGGGTTCACCCGCCATGCACCAGCTCGACCACCCGCCGGACCGCCTCGACCGGCGTGTCGGGGAGCACGCCGTGGCCCAGGTTGAAGATGTGGCCGGCCCGGCCGCCCGCCCTCCTGAGCACGTCTCGCACCCGCGCCTCCAGGCCCGGGCCCGGGGCCAGGAGCGCGGCCGGGTCGAGGTTGCCCTGGATGGCCCGCCCGTCGCCGATGCGGGCCCAGGCGCGGTCGAGCTCCAGGCGCCAGTCCACGCCGATCACGTCGCCTCCCGCGGCGGCGAAGTCCTCGAGAAAGGGCGCGGTTCCCGTCCCGAAGTGAATGACGGGAACGCCGGGCGCCCGCGCCAGCTCGAGCGCCCGCCGGCTGTGCCGCTGGACGAACTCCCGATAGTCCTGGGGGGAGAGGCACCCCACCCAGCTGTCGAACAGCTGAAGCGCGTCGGCGCCCGCCCGCGCCTGAGCCGCCAGGTACCGACCCACCAGCTCGGCCAGCCCGCCCAGCAGCTCGTGCCAGGCGGCCGGCTCCGCGTACATGAGTCGTTTGGTGCGGGCGAAGTCCCGCGTGCCGCCGCCTTCGATGGCGTAGCTCGCCAGGGTGAACGGCGCCCCCGCGAACCCGATCAGCGCGACCTCGGGCGGGAGCGCGCCCCGCACCAGGCGGACCGTCTCGAGTACGTACCCCAGGTCGGTCTCGGGATCCACGGCCGGCAACGCCCGAACGGCGCCGGCATCGCGGATCGGGCGCGCGATGCGGGGCCCTTCGCCCTGGGCGAAGGACAGGCCCAGGCCCAGCGGCTCGAGCGGGAGCAGGATGTCGGCGAAGAGGATGGCCGCATCCACGCCCAGCCGTTCGACCGGCTGGAGCGTGACCCGGGCGGCCAGCTCGGGGTCGTGGCAGAGCTCGAGCAGCGAATGCCGGGCGCGGAGGGCGCGGTATTCGGGCAGGTAGCGGCCGGCCTGGCGCATGAACCAGACCGGCGTGACGTCGGTGGATTCCCGGCGGCACGCCCGGAGGAACCGGCTCCCCCGCTCAGCGGGCAATCGTCGGTTCGCGCGCCTCGGCGGGAGCGGGAGGGGCGATGAGGATCGTGTCCCCTTCGATCTTGACGCGGTAGGTGCGGACCGCCTGTACCGGCGGGCCGCCGAGCACGGCGCCGGTCTCGAGCGAAAAGCGACCCTCGTGCCAGGGACAGGTCACGGCACAGGCCGTCGCGTCCACCGTCCCCTCGGACAGGCTGGCCCGCGCGTGGGTGCAGCGGTTCGAGATCGCGTAGACGGTGCCGTCCACGTTGAAGAGCGCCACCGCCTCGCCGGCCGCGTAGACCCGCTTGGCCGTCCCGGCCGGCAGCTCGGCCAAGGACGCCACCGCCACGAACCCGTCCGCTCGAACCGGGCGCCGCGCTTCCGATCGCGCCGCCCCCGCCCCGCCCAGCGTGTCCAGGAGGTCCCACAGCGACATCTGCACGCAGGTGAAGGTGGGCGTGTCCCGCAGCGTGTAGCCGGACGCCTCGCTCTCCCGCAGCTCCATCACCAGATCGAGGAACTCGGCCGGGCTGTCGCCTTCGAACGCCACCACGAACTCCTGGTCGTCCAGGCCGTAGGAGTACGTCGTGTTGAGCTTGATCGAGGGGTACCGGCGACCGATGCGCACGTGCTCGTCCATCATCCGCTGGCGCTCGGCCCGGGTCAGGGCGTACCAGGCCCGGGTCTTGACGAACGGATAGACGAACAGGTAGCGCGAGTCGCTGGGCCGGATCACCAGCCGGGACTCGGCGTTGGGGTCCTCCGGAAACTCGTAGATCGAGCGCCGGGTCATCGCCAGGTAGCTGTAGGGGATGGCGAGGTAGCCGCCGAGATCGGTCCGGTTCAGGGCCGTCTGGAGCGCCACCAGCGAGTCCAGATCCTCGGCCACCTGCCAGAGCAGGAAGTCGGTGTCGCCACGGATCCCCACCAGCCCGTAGGGGCGCAGGAGCAGCTGCCCCTGGAAGCTCTCGATGGTCTCGCCGAACTCGCGCTTGGCGGTCTCCTGCCGCTCGGGCGCGAGCCGCCGCCAGGCGGGATCGAGCTTGTAGAAGGCGTAGCGGACGACCTGACGGTGCTCTTTCGACGCTGAGCCCATGGGCGACAATCTAACGCGGGGTGCGGAATGCGGAATGCGGGACGGGCAATGCGCGCGCTACCGGTCGGCTCCCGGCCTGCCACCCCCGGGCGGCGCGCCGCCCCCGTCCGGCACCTTGCGGTTGAAGTATCCCTTCACCGCCAGGACGCCGAGGGCCACGAAGGCCGCGACCGGGAGCAGCGCGGTGAGGACCGAGGCCCAGAAGTAGGCCAGGTTCATCCGGTCGTCGCCGTGGAGGAGGACGCTCAGCAGCGCGCTCATCGCCCCAGGAACCGCTTCAGGTGCCTCAGGTAATACCCCAGCGCGACGCCGGCGGCGCCGAACACCAGCGCCAGCACGAGCCTCCCCGGACCGCCCGCCCGGGCGTACTGCACCAGCGCCCACAGGGCGAACCCCCCGCAAAAGACGATCGCGGTCGTGATCAGGACCTTGTGAAACGGGATCATGGCGCTCAGGCGACCAGGCGGTCGAGCACCATGGCGGCGAGCAGGGCCGGGAGGTAGAGCACGGACGCGCGGAACAGGCGGCGGGCCCGCGCCTCGGTGACGTGGAGGGCGAGCCCCGCGCCCGCCGCGGCGTAGAGCGCGCCCAGGACCAGGGCCCCGGAGAAATACAGCGGGCCGGTCAGGCCCAGCAGGGTGGGGACCAGGCTCGCCGGGATCAGGGCCAGGGCGAACAGGAGACTCAGCCGCCCGGTCAGGCGGCCCGTCGGGTCCTCGGTGCCCAACATGACCAGGCCGCCGCGGCGGTAGTCCTCGCGGTAGATCCAGGCCAGCGCCAGAAAGTGCGGGAGCTGCCAGAGGAACAGGATCCAGAACATCGCCGCCGCGGCCGTGTCGAGCCGCCCGCCCGCCGCGGTCCACCCGCCCACGATGGGGAGGGCCCCCGGCACGGCGCCGATCAGGGTGTTGAGCGAGGTCTTCCGCTTGAGCGGCGTATAGACGAACACGTAGCTCACGAGCGTCAGGGCCGCGAGTCCCGCGGTGGGGCGGTTGACCGCCAGGGCGAGGTAGGCCACGCCCCCGAGCGAGATCGCCCCGGCGAACCACGCCGCCGCCCGCGCCGTGACCCGCCCGGCCGGCAGCGGCCGGGCGCGGGTGCGGCGCATGCGGGCGTCCACCTGTCGCTCGAGGAGCTGGTTCAGGGCGTTGGTCCCTCCCGCCACCAGGGCGGTGCCCAGCAGGGTGTGGGCGAACAGCAGCAGGTCCACCCCGGCGCGGGCGCCCAGGAAGAAGCCCGCGGCGGCGGTGACCACGACCAGTTGCGTGATCCGCGGCTTGGTCAGCTCGAGCAGGGCTACCAGAGCTTCTCCGTGATGGCCGCGAGCACCAGGATCACCGCCAGCGGCAGGGGGACGATGAACACGGTCCGGAGCCGCCACCGCTCGAACTTGAGGTGCATGAAGTAGAGCGCCACCAGCAGGGCCTTCCAGATCGCCAACCCGACCAGGATCAGCATCAGCACCGGCTTCGGGAAGTGCGAGATGAAGGCCACGCCCACCTCGATGGCCGTGAGCACCGCCAGATAGACCCAGATGGCGACGTAGTTCGGGTGTTTGCGCGCCGTGGTCTCCATACGCCCTCAGATCAGGTAGACGATCGTGAACAGGATGATCCAGACCAGGTCCACGAAGTGCCAGTACAGGCCGATGACTTCGACGCCACGGTAGTCCTGCTGGCTGTACCCGCCGCGCAGGGCCTTGAAGTACACCCAGGTCATGCAGACCACGCCACAGGTGACGTGGAAGCCGTGGAACCCCGTCATGGTGAAGAAGGTCGACCCGTAGATCCCGGCCGTCTGGAGGCCGTACTTCAGGGGCTCGGCCGCGGCCAGCGTGGCCAGCTCCGATCCCTCCCGATAGCCGTTCGGGGTGAAGCCGTGGCCCACCAGCTTGACGTACTCGTAGACCTGGATACCCACGAAGGTCGCGCCGCCCAGGATGGTCATCAGCACCCAGAATTTGAGCCTCTCCCGGTCGCCGTCGGCGATCGCGGCGTAGGCCTTCACCATCGAGACCGACGAGCAGATCAAGAGGAAGGTGTTGAACGCGGTGAGCGGCACGTTCAGGACCGCCCCGGGCTGGGCCCAGGGGAGGTCGGTGGAGAACCGCAGGATGATGTAGGTGCCGATCAGCGCCGTGAAGAACATCACGTCGCTGGCCAGGAAGACCCACATCCCCAGCTTGTTGCTGTAGACGCCCGCTCCCGGCTCCGCCGGGAAGGGGGGCCGCATCAGGTCCGCGGTGCTCGCGTGCGCGTGCGTCATCAGTCGGTCCCTTTCCGGGTCAGTCGCCCAGGGCGGGCGCCAGGGCGGCCGCCGGCTCACGGTCGGTGGGCAAGCGCTCGTATTGCGGGAGGTAGTCCCGTCCTCCCGGGGTGCCGGGCGCGCTGAACTCGTACGGGCCCCGGTACACCGTGGGCACGCGCTCCCAGTTGCCGTGCGGGGCGGGGCTGGGGAGCGACCACTCCAGCCCGTTGTCCTCCCAGGGGTTCTGCGGCGCCTTCTCCCCCTTCCACAGGGAGAGGAGGAAGTTCGCCGCGAAAATCAGTTGCACGGCGAACAGGGCGAAGGCCGAGATCGAGATGAACTCGTTGAGGGGCTGGAGCGGCCGCAGGAACTCGTACTGGGTGGGATCGTAGATCCGCCGCATGTGCCCCGCCATGCCCAGGTTGTGCATGGGGAAGAAGGTCAGGTTGTAGAACACGAACGTCAGCCAGAAGTGGATCTTCCCCCACCGCTGGTTCATCATCCGCCCGAACATCTTGGGATACCAGAAGGTGATGGCGCCGAACAGGGCGAACAGGCTCCCGCCGAAGAGGACGTAGTGGATGTGGGCCACGATGAAGTAGGTGTCGTGGATGAACATGTCCACCGGGGTCGCCGCCATGAACACGCCCGACAGGCCGCCGATGACGAACATGGCCACGAAGGCCACGGCGTTGAGCATGGGCACGTGGAACCGCAGGTTCCCGCGCCACATGGTCCCCATCCAGTTGAAGGTCTTGATGGCCGAGGGCACGGCGATCACCAGCGTCGAGATCATGAACGAGGAGCCCAGCGTGGGGTTCATGCCGCTCATGAACATGTGGTGACCCCACACGATCCACCCCAGGAACCCGATGGCGATGATGGCGAACACCATGGAGTGGTAGCCGAAGATCGGCTTGCGCGACCCGTTGGCGATCATGTCCGAGACCATGCCCATGGCGGGCAGGATCAGGATGTAGACCTCGGGGTGTCCGAAGAACCAGAACAGGTGTTGCCACAGCAGGGCCTGGCCGCCCTCCAGCGGGTCGAAGAAGTGCGTCCCCAGGGTCTGGTCGAACAGGAGCATGATCGCGGCGCCCTGGAGCACCGGGAGGGCCAGCACGCCCAGGATGGCCGTGATGAACAGCGCCCACACCGAGAGCGGCATGCGGAACCAGGTCATGCCGGGCGCGCGGTGGTTGATGACCGTGGTGATGTAGTTCAGCGAGCCGAGGACCGAGGAGAGCCCCAGCACCACGATGGAGATGCACCAGAGGATCTGCCCCCAGGTGACCCCCGAGTAGTCCGGCCGCGCGGCCAGGGGCACGTAATTGGTCCACCCCGACCGGATGGCGCCCTCGGGGACGAACAGGCTGGCCAGCATGATGAGACCGGCCAGAAAGGCGGTCCAGAACGACGCCATGTTGATCCGGGGGAACGCCATGTCGTGGGCGCCCAGCTTGAGCGGGATCAGGAAGTTGGCGTAGACCCCGACCAGCAGCGGCATGATGGCGAAGAACACCATGAACGTGCCGTGCATGGACACGAGCTGCACGTAGTACTCGGGCAGGAGGATGCCCTCGGACGCCATGGTCTCCGGCAGGATGCCGCCGCCCGGCATCGGTTGCCCGGGGAAGCCGAGCTGCCAGCGGATCTGCATGGCCAGCAGCCCGCCCACCAGCAGAAAGAACAGGCTGACGAACAGGAACTGGATGCCGATGATCTTGTGGTCGGTCGAGAAGACGTACTTCCGCCAGAAGCTCATCGGCGCGTCGTGCGTGTGGACCGCCGCGACGCTCGTCATGGCGTCACCTCCTGAGCCGCGGCCCGCTCAGCGAGCCAGGCGTCGTAGTCCTCCTGGGTGTGCACGAACACCCGTGCCCCCATGCTGTAGTGTCCGTGGCCGCACAGCTCGGCGCAGGCCAGCTCGAACTCCCCGGTGCGGGTGGGCTGGAACCACGCCACGATCTGCATCCCCGGCACCGCGTCCTGCTTGATGCGAAAGTCGGGGATGAAAAACGAGTGAATCACGTCCTCGGAACTGAGATGTGCCTTCACCGGGCGATTGACCACCAGATGCAGCTGGTTGCGCACCGTGAAATCGTCGCCCGTGGCCAGCGTCCCGTCCGGCCCGGGGTAGGTCACGTTCCACTCGAACTGCTTGGCGTGCACCGCCACCTCCATGGCGTCGGGCGGAACGCTGTTGCGCCCCTTCACCTTCACCCAGATGCCGTTGCTCATGATGCCCAGCACCACCACGGTCACCGCGGGCACGGCGGTCCAGACCACCTCGGCCTTGGTCGACCCGTGGGTGTAGTGCGCCTGCCGGCCCGGCCGGGCGCGGTACTTCCACACGAACCAGAGCAGGCCGGCTTCCACGATCACGAAGGCGATCCCGGTGATCACCAGAATCAGCCAGAACATGAAGTCCACGTCGCCGGCGAACGTGGACGCGGCCGGGGGCAGCGACCAGGGCATGGGCGGCTCTCCCTTACTGGGCGGCGAAGGTGAACTCGGCCGTCTTGGTCTCGGTCCCCGTCACCGTCACCGTGGCGGTACGGGTGCCATACTTCTCGTGCCAGGCCTCGAGCGTGTACGTCCCCGGCGGCAGGCCCTTGATGGTGAAGGCGCCGTCGGTCCCGGTCACCGCGAAGAACGGGTGCGGGAGCACGCCCACGTAGGCGTTCATCCAGCCGTGCACGTTGCACTCCAGGGCCACCATCACCTCGGGCCGGCTGAAGGTCCGGGTGGTCTTCATGCCGGCGCGGGGCTGGCTGATGTTGAAGCCGCGGTTCGCGGTCCCCCGCGCCTTGATGTTGTGGAGCAGGGGGTCCGAGTTCCGGATCTCCAGCTGTTGCCCTACCATCACCCCGAGCACGTGGGGCCGGTAGTGGCACCCGTCCTGGTCAATGACCACCGGCGTGGTCGGCGTCGGGTACTTGGCATCCGCCGGCAGGCCCGACTTCACGTAGACGAACACGTTGGCCAGGGTGCCGTTGGGATTCACCACCACGGTTTCGGCCCGGGGCGGCGTCTGGTACTTCGCCTTGCACTGCGGCTCCTCGCTCATGTCGATGGTCGGGTTGGTAGGCTTGGGGCCGGTGAACCGCACCCGACCGGTGATCGTGGCGCCGCCCTGCGCCGCGAGAGGACCGGCGCAAGCCAGCCCCACGGCGATCGCCGCTGCTATGGTCGCAACAGTCCGCATCACGCCTCCTCCAGGGTGAATCGTCAGGCCGGCCGCCCCGCGCCCCCCCGCCCCCGATTCGCCTGCCGCACCGCCAGTAGTCCCAGCCCCACCGTCAGCGCCGCGGCGACGATGGGCGCCAGGAAGACCCCGGGTGGTGTGGGCTCGGCCAGCGCGAGGTAATACCAGGAACTGACGGCCATCCGCGTCCCGTGCTCCCCGCTCGAGCCGTCCCAGGCGAAGAACGCGATCGGGATGGGGCGACCCGTCTCGAACTGAAGGTCGTTGCCCGTATCGGGCGTCGCAAGGGCGCGGGTGAAGACCACCCGCCACTCTCCCTGATCGTACACCGCCCGGGCGCCGAGCGTCTGGCTGCTGGGCGGCTGAACTTCGTACCGCTCGAGCCCCCGGGCCGTTCCCTCCTCGGCCCCCGGCCCCCCGCTCTGCCAGCGCCACTGGTAGACCGGCTCGGCCCCCGACCCCATCAGGAAGTAGGGCCGCTCCATGCCGGTGGGAATCCGCCGGGGGAATTGCACCACCAGCTGGTCGGGCCAGGGCCGGGCCTCGGGCGGCGCCGAGTCGTCGCCGGCCAGCGCCGCCAGCACCTTGCGGGCATACGCGAGCCACGCGGTGTCGGGGCTCTGCGAGCGATCGTTCCAGGCCGCGCGCAGCGCCAGCTCCTCCCCGTTGTGGAGGGCGCGCACCCGCACCCCGGTCACCGCCGAAGCGAACCAGCGCGACTTCCGGATGATTTGCCCCACCAGCGGAACCCAGAACTCCTCGGCCCCGGCCCAGGCCGAGTCGTCCGGGGCCGCCGGCAGGGGACCGTCAACCCGGCGCGCCAGGATCACGTCCCGCGCGCGCGGCGGCGTGGCGGGCGAGAGGCTGCGCACGTACTGGGCCAGGTGCCACAGCTCGCGGTCGGTCAAAAACCGCTGGTCAATGAGGTCCGAGAAGGACGGCATCGGGGTGCCGTCGAGCCCGGTCCGGAGCGTGCGGTAGATGTCCTCCACCCGGCCCCCGCCGTTGAACCGCCAGTTCTGGGTGAGGTCGGCGGCCACGATCGGGTGCCCCGCGTCGTCATCCAGCTCGGCCGTGGAGGGGCCGTCGCCGCGACCCGCCTGCCCGTGGCACTTGGCGCACCCGATCGAGTCGTACATCTGCCGTCCGATCCGAACGGCCTCCTCGCCGCCCCCGGGCGGACCCGTGAACTCGAGCGGCTGGGGCGTCGCGCCCTCGAAGAAGGCGGAGAAGGTCTTGAGGTAGGCGACCAGGGCGCGCCGATCGTCGGCCGACAGGCGGCCCTTCCACCCGGGCATGGCGGTCCCGGGAAGTCCCTGGTCAATGGCCCGCAGGATGTCGGCGTCGGTCGGGAGCTCGCCCGATGCCGTGCTGCGGACCTGGTAGAGCGCGGCGGTGAAGTCCCGCGGCCTCGGGAGCATGTACCCCGCCGCCGGCCCGTCGCCGGCACCGGTCTCGCCGTGGCATTGCGCGCACCACCGGTCGTAGACCGCCTTCCCGCGCGCCGTGTCTTGGGCCGCGGCGCGCTGTGCCCCGGGCGCGGTGCGCGGCACCGCCGCCGCCGCCACGAGGAGAAGCGCCACACCGGCGCGCCGCCCGCCGCTCACCGCGCACCTCCCGCTTCCTCCCACGTCCGGGGATGCCATCCCGTCTGGTGATAGAGGAACCACACCACGGCCCAGATCTCGCGCTCGGTCAGGAAATCCTCCCAGGCCGGCATGGCCGAATTCCACGGGGTGCCCTCGCGCGGTAGGCCGGGCCCGCCCTTGGCCACCCGCCAGAACACGAAGCTCTCGGTGAGCTGGGCGATGGTGCCGCCGTCCTGGAAGTTGAGCGGGAAGGGGTTGAAGCCCTCGGCAAAGTGACCCTGGCCGTCCAAGTAGTCCCCGTGGCAGGGGAGGCAGTTCTGGTAGTAGACCCGCTTCCCGAGCTCGAGGTGCTGGGTGGAGTCGCCCTCCCGGCGGAGCGGGTTCTCCAGGCCGCTCAAGACCATACGCCGCCCCCGGAAGGTGATCTCGGCGGGCGGTGCGGGATGGATGGAGCGGAGGCTGGGCGGCGGGCTCACCGTGGCACGCACCTGCCGGAAGGTCACCGCGCCCACGAGGAGCGGCGCCGCCACCAGCAGGGCGGTGCGCACCGGGCGGAGGCGCGGCTCGACCAGCACCGCCCGGATCGGCTCCTTGAACCGCTCCCACCGCTCCTCCGAATCGCTGACGTAGATCAGGATGCCCACCAGCACCGTGGCCATGTATTGCAGGACCACGCTATCCGGCACTACCGCACTTCCGGGAAGGAGCGGGATGCCCACGTCCACCACGAGGTAGGCGAGCACGAGGATCCCCACCGCCTGCCAGAAGGGGTGGCCCGCGGAGGCGCGGAGGCGGGTGCGCAGGTCGCTCATCGCTGGGCCGCGAGGAACCGCACCAGCGCCTCGAGCTGGGCGGCGGTGAACTGGTTGCCGAAGGTCTTGGGCATGATCCCCTTGAACTGCTCGAACCCCCTGGTGATCTGGGCGTCGGGATCGAGGATGGCCTCGCGGATCTGGGCGGCCGAGCGCTCGGCGCCGATGCGGGTGAGGTCCGGGCCCACGGCGCCCCCCTCCGCCCCGAGTTTGTGGCACCCCACGCATCCGGCCACCCGAAAGAGCTCCCGGGGGTCGGTCGTCCCGCCGCCCAGGCC
>DATLXT010000232.1:0-6061 GCA_035575475.1 Gemmatimonadales bacterium
CGTCGAGCGTGATCACGGGCCCGTCCGCGGTCCGGCCTGGCGAGGAGGTGGCCGGCGCCTGCCCCGACACCGCGGCCGGCGCCGCGAGGCTCGCGGCCAGGAGCACGAGCAGCACCAGAGCCGTCTGGGTCGCCGGCCGGGGCTCGAGCGCCGGGGCCGGGCGGCGGCTCCGCAGCCGCTCGAGCACGACGAACACCGCCGGGACCAGGTAGAGCGTGATCAGGGTGGACAGGATCATGCCGCCGATGATCACGTAGCCCAGCGGCCGGCGGCTGCTGGCCCCGGCGCCCAGGCCGAGGGCGATGGGGAGGGCGCCGAACACGGTCGCGACCGAGGTCATCAGAATCGGCCGGAGGCGAATGCGTCCCGCCTCGCGCACCGCGGCCAGCGCGTCCCGGCCCCGCTCGCGCAGGTCCTTGGCGTAGGTGACGAGCAGGATCGAGTTCTTGGTGGCCAGGCCGATCAGCAGGATCATGCCGACCTGGCTGTACACGTTGAGCGTGGAGCCCACGACCCAGAGCGCCGCCAGCGCGCCCGTGACGGCGAGCGGCACCGCGAGCATCACGGTGAAGGGGTGCACCAGCGACTCGTACTGGGCGGCCAGCACCATGAACACCACGATGAGCGCGAGGGCGAAGGCGAAGTACAGGGCGCCGCCGCTCTCGCCGAACTCGCGCGACTCGCCGGCCAGGTCCACGGTGCTCCCCGGGGGCAACACCTCTCGGGCCGCGGCGTTCAGCGAGTCGAGCGCCTGGCCCAGGGTGAACCCCGGCGCCATGCTGGCGGTGAGGGTGAACGAGCGGACGCGGTTGTAGTGGTTCAACTGGCGCGGGCCGGTCCGCTCCTCCACCCGCGTGACCGCGTCGAGCGGCACCAGCTCGCCGTCGCGTCCCCGGACGTAGAGGCCCGCGATGTCGGATGGCGTGGCGCGCTCCGACGGGTCGAGCCGCAGGATGACGTCGTAGAGCTTGTTGTCCGAGGTGAAGCGCGAGACGTCGCGCCCGCCCAGCAGCGTCTGGAGCGTCAGCGCGATGTCGCGCGCCGGCACGCCCAGGTCTTCGGCGCGGTCCCGGTCCAGGGTCACCACCAGCTCCGGCTTGGTGACGCGGAGGTCCGTGTCCACGTTCAGGAGTCCGGGGATCCGGTTGGCCCGGGCGACCAGGGCGTCCATGCCGTTGACCAGGGCCTCGAAGTCGCGGTTCTGCACCACGAACTGCACGGGCGGCTGGAAGCCGCCGAACGCCGGCGGGTTGATGGCGAAGGCGAACACGCCCGGGACGCCGAAGAAGAACTGCGGCTGGACCTCGCCGATGATCTCCTGCGCCGAGCGGTCGCGCCGGTCCCAGTCTTCGAGAATCGGGCCCAGGACGCCGGAGTTGGGCCGGCCGTCGAACCCGATGACGGCGAACGACGACCGCACGCCCTCGGTGCGGTGGACGATCTCCTCGAGCCGGCGCAGGTAGTCGTCGGTGTAGCTCACGGTGGCGCCCTCGGGGGCCACGATCCAGGTGAAGAAGAAGCCGCGGTCCTCGGGGGGCACGAACTCCCGCTCCAGCGCGAAGAAGAGTCCCACCGCGCCGGCCGTGAGCGCGACCCCGCCGCCGATGACGGCCCAGGGACGGCGCACCGCCCGGGCCAGGGTGCGCTCGTACCAGAGGTTCACCCGGTCGAGCACGGCGCCCACGGCGTGCTGGAAGCGCGACTCGCGGTGGGTCACCCGCAGGATCTTGGCCGAGAGCATGGGGGTGAGGGTCAGCGCCACGATGCCCGAGACCAGCACCGCGCCGCCCACCGCCACCCCGAATTCGTTGAAGAGCCGGCCGGTGGCCCCGGTGAGGAAGAGCAGCGGCGAGAACACGGCGAGCAGGGCGATGGTGGTCGCGATCACGGCCGTCGTGATCTCGCGGGTCCCGTCGATCGCGGCGGCCTCCGGGTCTTTCCCCAGCTCCTCCTGGTGGCGGTAGGCGTTCTCCATCACGATGATGGCGTCGTCCACCACGATCCCGATCGCGAGAATCAGCCCCAGGAGGGTCAGCGAGTTCACCGAATAGCCCAGGGCGGCGAGCGCCGCGAAGGTCGCGACGATCGAGACCGGGATGGCGAACGCCGGGATCACGGTGGCGCGGAGCGTCCGGAGGAACAGGAAGATGATCACCACCACCAGCACGGCGGTGATGACCAGGGTCTCCTCCGCCTCCTGGATCGAGCGCTGGACGAACACCGATCCGTCGAAGGCCATGTTCAGCGTGACGCCCGCCGGCAGCGCCCGCTGGATCGCCGGCAGCTCGGCGTGTACCGCGTCGGCCACCTCGAGCACGTTGGCCTTGGACTGGCGCACGACGCCCACGAACACGGCGGGCTGGCGCGAGTAGCGCGTGACCGACCGTTCGTCCTCGGGACCCGGCTCCACCCGGGCCACGTCGCCCAGCTTGACCAGCCGCCCGCCGGCGCTCGACACCGTCAGGTCGGCGAACTCCTCCGGGGTGCGCATCTCGCCCAGATACCGCACCGAAAACTCGCGGCGATCCGACTCGATGCGTCCGGCCGGGATCTCGACGCTCCGGGTCTGAATCGCCTGCTCCACGTCCTGCGCCGTCAGCCCCCGCGCCGCCAGCTCGCGCGGAGAGAGCCACACCCGCATCGAGAAGCGCCGCTCGCCGAAGATCGGGGCGCCCGAGACGCCCGGGAGCGTCTGGAGGCGCGGCTTGATCACGCGGTCGGCGATGTCCGACAGCTCCATCAGGCTGTAGCTCGTGGAGGTGAGCGCCAGGAACATGATGGGGAAGGCGTCGGCGTCCTCCTTGGCCACCACCGGCTCCTCGATGTCCTCCGGCAGGCGGCCCCGCGCCCGCGCCACCTTGTCGCGCACGTCCTGCGCGGCCGCCTCGATGGGCCGGTCGAGCGTGAACTCCAGCGTGATCAGGCTCATCTGCTCCTGGCTCGCGCTGGTCATGGTGCGCAACCCTTCGACGCTGGACAGCTCCTCCTCGAGCACGTCGGTCACCGCCGACTCGATCACCTGGGGGCTCGCCCCCGGGAGGATGGTGGTGACCGACACGATAGGCGGGTCCACATCGGGGAACTCGCGCACCGCGAGGCGCGTGTACCCGATAGCCCCCACGAGGACGAGGCCCAGACTGACCATGCTCGCGAGCACCGGCCGGCGAATGAACGTCTCGGCGAAACGCATCGATGTTTCCCCTGGTTGTGTCCCTTGAGTCGAACGGCAGCGGGCGGGCTCGACAGCGAGCGCCGCTCTACCCCACCCGGAAAAGGCAGGCGAGATGGGGCCCGAATATATCCCGAAGACCGGCGCCTGGCAACCACCCGGGGGAAGGCTGCAACTGGCGGGAGATCAACAAGTTATGCCGATCCTCGAGGGTTTCCGGTGCAACCGTGAACGCCGCTTCATCTTCGCGCCGATGAGGCGAGAACGCGTCGGGGGCCCGAATTGTTTCCGGGTCGGGTCGATTCCCCTCTCGCCCGGGCGACTGTAACCTCGAACGATCCGGCTACCCGCGAGTCGCCACTCATGAAATACCTCTGCGCCATCTACTACGACGAGAAACAGCTCGACGCCGTCCCCAAGGCGGCGGCGGACGCCATCGAGGCCGAGTGCCGGGTCTACGACGCGGCGTTGAAGGAGAAGGGGCGGCTCCTCGCCTGCGAGCGGCTCCAGCCGGTGGCGACGGCGACCACGGTGCGGCACCAGGGCGGCACGGTGACCGTCACCGACGGTCCTTTCGCCGAGACCAAAGAACAGCTCGGCGGGTTCTACCTGATCGAGGCCCGGGACCTGGACGAGGCCATCCGGATCGCCTCCCGCATCCCGCCCGGGCGGTTGGGGTGTGTGGAGGTGCGTCCCGTGCTGGAGCCCGGCCGCTAGCCCGGGGGCGCCCATGCCAGGGGCACGTTCCTTCGAGATCCGCCGGCTCGGGCCCGACGACCTTCCGTTGATGGACGGCCTGCTGACCACCTTCGGCGAGGCCTTCGAGGCGGTCGAGACCTACGGCGGCAACCGCCCCGGGGCGGGCTATCTCCGCCGGCTGCTCGGCGGCGAGTATTTCATCGCGCTCGCCGCGCTGGAGGACGGCGAGGTCGTGGGCGGCCTCGCCGCCTACGAGCTCCAGAAGTTCGAGCAGCCGCGCAGCGAGATCTACCTCTACGATCTGGCCGTGGCGGCGGCCCACCGGCGCCGGGGGATCGCGACCGGGCTGATTCAGGAGCTCAGGAAGATCGCCGCCGCCCGCGGGGCCTACCTCATCTTCGTGCAGGCGGATGTCGGCGACGACCCGGCCATCGCGCTCTACAGCAAGCTGGGAACCCGCGAGGACGTGCTCCACTTCGACATCCCGGTGGACGCGTGAGCCGGCGTTGAGCGGCGACCCCCGCGGTGAGCGGATCCCCGGCATCGTCGAGTCGGTGTATCGGTCCGAGTCGCGCCGGGTCCTGGCCACGCTCATCCGTCTGCTCGGCGACTTCGACCTGGCCGAGGAGGCGATGCAGGAAGCCTTCACCGCGGCGCTGGAGCAGTGGCCCCGCGACGGCGTGCCCGCGAATCCCCGCGCCTGGCTCGTCACCACGGGACGCTTCAAGGGGATCGACGTGCTGCGGCGGCGGGCCCGGTTCGACGCCTCGCTCCCCGTGCTCACCGAACAATTGGACGCCGCCCGGCCCGAGGCGGTGTGGGACGGCGAGGCGGTGGCCGACGATCAGCTGCGGCTCATCTTCACCTGCTGCCACCCCGCGCTCTCGCCCGATGCCCGGGTGGCGCTCACCCTGCGCGAGGTCTGCGGGCTCACGACCGAAGAGATCGCGCGGGCCTTTCTGGCCACCGCCGCCACGGTGGCCCAGCGGATCGTCCGGGCCAAGGCCAAGATCCGCGACGCCAGGATCCCCTATCAGGTGCCCGCCCCGGCCGAGCTCCCCGAGCGGCTCGACGCGGTGCTGCGGGTGATCTATCTGGTCTTCAACGAGGGGTACGCCGCCTCCGGCGGCGACTCGCTCACCCGGCCCGATCTCTCGGGCGAGGCGATCCGCCTGGGGCGCCTGGTGGTGGAGCTCCTGCCCGAGCCCGAGGCCATGGGGCTGCTCGCGCTCATGGTGCTCCACGAGGCCCGCCGGGCGGCGCGCACCACGCCCGAGGGAGACCTGGTGCTGCTCGAGGACCAGGACCGCTCGCTCTGGGACCGCGAACGGATCGCCGAGGGGCGAGCGCTGATCGAGCAGGCGCTGGGCTCGCGCCGCTTCGGGCCCTACACCCTTCAGGCGGCGATCGCCGCGGCCCACGCCCGGGCGCCGAGTTTCGCGGCCACCGACTGGCAGGAGATCGTGGGACTCTACGATCTCCTGCTCCGGGTCGAGCCCTCGCCGGTGGTGGAGCTGAACCGGGCCGTGGCGCTGGCGATGCGGGACGGCCCCGCCGCGGGCCTCGCGCTGGTGGAGGCGATCCTCGGGCGGGGCGAGCTCGAGGACTACCACCTGGCCCACGCGGTGCGGGCGGACCTCTGCCGGCGGCTGGGACGCGCGGCGGAGGCGCGCCTAGCCTATCAGCGGGCGCTGGCGCTCACCCGGCTCGGACCCGAGCGCAGGTTTCTGGAACGACGACTGCGGGAACTCGCGGTCGATCCGCCCGCCTCCTGAACGACTGGCTGGTATCCGTCGGGGTTCGGCCTGAATCGGAGGTGATCGATGCGCTACCTGTGCCTGATCTACGAAAACCACAAGGACTGGGAGGCCCTGTCCCGGACCGAGCAGGAGGCGGGGATCGCGGAATACGCGGCCTACACCGAATCCATCAAGAAGGGCGGCCACTATCTGGGTGGCGAGGCGCTCCAGCCGCCCGAGACCGCGACCACCGTCCGGGTTCGGAACGGGAAGCTCTCCACCACCGACGGGCCGTTCATGGAGAGCAAGGAACAGCTGGGCGGGTTCTATCTCATCCACGCCCGGGACCTGAACGAGGCGATTCAGGTGGCGTCCCGGATTCCGTCGGCGCGCTGGGGGGCGGTCGAGGTCCGGCCGATCTGGGAGCTGGACCAGCAATAGTCGGGTGGCGGCG
>DATLXT010000233.1:0-4442 GCA_035575475.1 Gemmatimonadales bacterium
GGGGGGGGGGGGGGGGGGGGGGGGGGGGGGGCGGGGGCGCCGCATGTACCGAGATTCATAGCCGGTTCAAGGGATTCTCACGCTGCCCGGCGTTCTATCGGTGTCAGGAAGGGAGGACCATGGCCCTGTTGCGCGATGCCGACCGCGAAGAGCTCACCACGCTGTTCAGCTCACGGCTCGAGCACCCCGTCACGATCCATTTCTACACCCAGCACGACTCACCGCTGGTGCTCCCTATCCAGGAGTGCCAGACCTGTCGCGAGACCGGCGAGCTGCTCGCGGAAATCGCCGCCCTCTCGCCTCGCCTCACGGTCCAACGCCACGACTTCGTCGCGGAGGCGGAACAGGCGCGAGCACTCGGCGTGGATCACATTCCGGCGATTGTGCTCGAGGGCAAGGTGCGGGGCAGGCTTCGCTACTTCGGCGTCCCCGCGGGCTACGAGTTCGCGGTCCTGATCGGCGGACTGATCGACGCCTCCCGAGGCACGACCGCGCTCGCCCCCGGCACCCGTGAGCAGCTGGCCCAGCTCCCCGGACCGGTGCACCTCAAGGTCCTGGTGACCCCCACCTGACCCTACTGCCCTCATGCGGCCAGGTTGGCCCACCAGATGGCGGTCGAGAGCCCCAAGGTCACGGCGGACGTCATCGAGGTGTCCGAATTCCCGGAGATCCTTCAGCGTTACCACGTGCGGGGTGTCCCGAAGACGATCATCAACGAGCGCGTGAGTGTCGAAGGGGCCGTGCCCGAGTCCGCCCTCATCCCCCGCATCCTGGAAGCGGCGGCGGCGGGCACGGGGGTGTGAGCCCCTCCGGGACATGGGGCCGCGACCCTCCGCGCGCCCGTCGGTCAGCCGGCGAGCGCCGGGTGTGGCTGTGCCGCGATGAGGTAGTGCGCGAACCATCGCCCCGCGAGGCGGGCCACCGTCGCGAGGGCCCCGGGTTCCGGGAAGAGATGGGTCGCCCCGGGCACGATCACGAGACGCTTCGGTCCGCTCAGCCGGGCGAGCGCCTCGCGGTTCAGAGCCACGACGGGGGTGTCGCCCGCGCCCACGACCAGCAGGGTGGGCGTGCTCACTTGCGCCAGGGCGGGGCCCGCGAGGTCGGGCCGCCCGCTGCGCGACACGACGGCCCGGACGCCCGGGAGTGCGGCCGCCGCCACCAGCGCCGCCGCCGCCCCGGTGCCCGTGCCGAAGTAGCCGATGGGCAGGCCGGTGGTGGCGGCGTGAGCCGCCGCCCAGGCGGTGGCCTGCACCAATCGGTCGCCGAGCAGCGGGAGGTCGAACGCCTGGTCGCGGTCCGCCCCCTCGCGATCGCCCGGCAGGTCGAGCAGCAGGGTGGCGAAGCCCGCGCGGACCAGGATCTCGCCGACGGAGCGGTCTTGAGCGCTCATCCGGGAAGCGGGGCTTCCGTGCGTGAAGATGACGAGCCCCAGCGGCTCCTGCGGCAGCGTGAGAACGCCGCGCAGCCGCTCGGCGCCCGCCGGGATCGTCACGGATTCGGCGAGACGGTCGGCCCGGTTCCGCATGCCACCCCTCATCGGTGTCCCCCCCAAGCTCGCCGGAGCGCCGTGAAGCGACCTTGAGACCGGCGAGAAGATCGGCAGAGTGACGCGCCGTTCATGGGCGCTTCACCGCGAGTTCATCCGTCGTGGGTCACCTTGTTCTGGGCCGGCTTGTGGAAGAGCGAGGCAGTATGTACTTCCCCAACCGCGTGACCGCCGGGCGGTGGCTGGCCACCGCGCTGGAGCGGTATCGCGCAGACCATCCCATCGTGCTCGCCCTGCCGCGGGGAGGGGTGCCCGTCGGCTACGAGGTGGCCCATGCGCTGGGCGCCCCGCTCGACGTCCTGGTGGTCCGTAAGGTCGGCGCGCCCGACAACCCCGAGCTCGCCGTGGGCGCGGTGGCCCCCGGGGTTACGCTGATCGACCACGAAACCGTCCGGCTGCTGGGCGTGAGCGAGGCGTACCTGGAGCGGGCCGTAGCCCGCGCCCGGAGGGAAGTGCAGCAGGGGCTGGAGCGCTTCCGCGGGCCCGAGCCGTGGCCCGACCTCCGGGGGCGGACGGTGATCGTGGTGGACGACGGAATCGCGACCGGCGCCACGGCCGGCGCGGCGGTTCAGGCGGTACGAAAGCTCGGCGCGCAGCGCGTGATCGTGGCGGCGCCGGTCTGCTCCGAGGACGCCGAGCGCTTGCGCGACGTGGCGGACGATGTGGTGTGCCTCTACCGGCCGAAACAGTTCGGCGCGGTGGGGTATTGGTATCTCGACTTCACCCAGGTCCCTGACGAAGAAGTACGGGCCCTGCTCAAGCGCGCCCGACTGGAGCAGGAGGCGCACTTCACCCCGATGCCGGCCGACGGCCCCGCGGCCGCCTGACCGCTTCCCGGGCGGCCCCCGGGGCGGCGCCCCGGCGTGCTCGGAGCGCCCGGACGATCCACTTTCGCGCTTCTTCCAGCGCGAGCAGCCCGACACCGAACGGCACGATGAAGAGCCAAACGTCGAGTCCAATCGGCGCGGTGCCGAAAAGCCGGTTCCCCCAGGGGGTATAGGTGATCGCCAGGATGAGGGCCAGCTCGCCGGCAACCCCCCAGAGAACCAGCCGGTTGCTGAAGGGGCCGATGCTCCAGAGCGACGCCGACTGACTGCGGCAGGCGAAGACGTTGGCCACCTGCATGACGACGATGGCGGCGAGCGTCGCGGTGGTGGCTCGGAGGTACGCGGGGTCGTCGAGCGCCAGGGTCTGGCCGTATCGCCAGCCTTCCCCGACCAGGACGTGGAAGAACGCCGCCATGGCCGCCGCCGCCTCGAGTACGCCGAGGAAGAGGTAGGCGCGGGCGAGCAGGGGAAAGTCGAGGAGCCGGTCCTGGGGCCGGCGAGGCGGGCGGCGCATCACCCGCTCGTGGGGGCGTTCGGCGCCCAGCGCCAGCGCCGGCAGGAGGTCCGTGCCCAGGTCCACCGCCAGGATCTGGATGATGGTGAGTGCGAGGGGCACGCGGAGCAGGACGAAGGCGAGGTAGGGGACCAGCTCCGGCACGTTCGACGTGAGGATGTAGGTCATGAACTTGCGGATGTTGGCGAACACGGCGCGGCCTTCTTCCACGGCGTTCACGATGCTCGCGAAGTTGTCGTCCGCCAGGACGATGTCCGCGGCCTCCCGGGCGACCTCGGTGCCGGTCTGTCCCATCGCGATGCCGATGTCGGCTTGTCGCAGGGCCGGCGCGTCGTTGACGCCGTCCCCGGTCACCGCCACCACGGCGCCCTTCCGCTTGAGCACCGTGACAATGCGCACCTTCTGGTCCGGCGCGACCCGGGCGAACACGATCTCCGGCGCGTCCAACGCGAGTTGGAGCTGGGTGTCGCTCATGCGTCGGAGCACGTCGCCCCGGATGACCACGGGTTCCGGGGTTTCCAGGAGCCCGATCTGACGCCCCACCGCCACGGCGGTGGAGGGGTGGTCTCCGGTGATCATGATGACCCGGATGCCCGCTTCGCGGCACCGTCGCACCGCGTCGGGGACCTCGGGGCGGGGCGGGTCCTCGAGCCCCACGAGCCCCGAGAGCACCAGGTCCTGCTCCAGCGCCTCGATGGCTTCCGGCCCAGCGACCTCGCGATAGGCGAAGGCGAGGACGCGCAGACCCGACGCCGCCATGGTGTGTTGGGCGGCGAGGACCGCTTCTGCCACGTCCCGCGTGAGCGGGCGTGCCTCGGACTCGCTCACCACCCATCGGCAGAGCGGGAGGATGCTCTCGAGCGCGCCCTTCACATAGAGCACCGCGCCGTCGGGCCCTTCATACAGCGTGGCGAGCCGCTTGCGGTCCGGGTCGAACGGGATTTCGGCCGTGCGCCGAGGGGCGACGCCCGCCGCGGGCCCGGCCCACTCGGTGAGCGCCAGCTCCATGGGGTCGCCGAGCAGCCGGGGTTTCCCGTCGCGCACCACGGTCTGGACATCGTGGCACCACCTCGCCGCTTCGACCAATCGCCGCTCGAGGCCGCGCGCTTCGCGCGCCGCCGCGGCGTCCAAGAACCGCCCGGAGACGTACACCCGCTCCACCGCCATACGGTTCAGGGTGAGGGTACCGGTCTTGTCGGTGCAGATCACCGATGCCGAGCCCAGGGTCTCGACCGACGGGAGATGGCGGACCAGGGCGTTGCGGCGCGCCATCCGCCGGGCCCCGGCCGCCAGCGCCAGGGTCACGGTGGGCAGCAGACCCTCGGGGACGTTGGCCACGATGATGCCGATGGCGAAGGTGAGATTGCCCCACAGCGGCATCCCCAGGGCCAGGCCCACGAGGAAGAACAGCAGGCCCAGACTGGTGGCGCCCACGGCCACGAGACGGCTCAGCCGCGCGATCTCGCGCTGTAGCGGCGTGAGCGGCTCCTGGGTCCGCTGGGCCAGCCGGGCGATCCGCCCGAACTCGGTGTGCATACCGGTGGCGAAGACCAGG
>DATLXT010000234.1:0-3560 GCA_035575475.1 Gemmatimonadales bacterium
TGTGGTGGAGGTGGGAAAGACCCGCCACATCCGGGTGGACCTGCGGCGGCTGGACGCGCTGATGAACCTGATCGGGGAGCTGGCCACCGCCCGGGGCCGCTTGAACCAGCTCGCGGCCGAGCGGCGGGACCCGGCAGTGGACGACGTGGCGATCCAGATCTCGCGGCTGTCGTCCGATCTCCAGGCGGAGATCATTCAGGCCCGGATGACCCCGGTGTGGCAGGTGTTCGACCGCTTCCCCCGGCTGGTGCGCGATCTGGCGCGCGACCTGGGCAAGCAGGTGCGCTTTCGGGTGGAGGGCAAGGAGATCGAGCTGGACCGGGCCATTCTGGACGAGCTGGGCGATCCGCTGGTGCACTTGCTGCGGAACGCCGTGGATCACGGGATCGAGCCGCCCGCCGAGCGCCGCCGGAAGGGCAAGGCGCCGGAGGGCGAGGTCCTGCTGGCGGCGGCGCGGGAGCGGGCCAGCGTGGTCATCACCATCAGCGACGACGGGCGGGGGATTGATCGGGCCGCCGTGCTGGCCCGGGCGCAGCGGGAGGGGCTGGTGGACCCGAACGTCGAATCGCTCGCGGACGACCAGTTGCTGCGGGTGCTGGCGCGGCCGGGGTTTTCCACGGCGGAGGCCGTGACCCGGGTCTCGGGCCGCGGCGTGGGGATCGACGTGGTGGTGACGCGGATCCGGTCGCTGGGTGGGACCATCGACATCCGCACGGCGGTGGGGAAGGGCACCACGTTCGTGTTGCGGTTGCCGCCGACCTTGGCGATCGTGCGGGCGCTCCTGGCGGCGGTGGGACCGGAGCGCTACGCCCTGCCGCTGAGCTACGTCGCCGAGACGGTCGAGTTCGGCCAGGCCCCCAAGACGACGGTCGAAGGCCGGGAGGCCATGGTGCTGCGGGATCGGGTGGTGCCGTTGGTTCATCTGCGCGAGCTCCTGGGCGTGGCGGGGGGCGACGGGCCCCCGGCCAGCCGCCCGGTGATCGTGCTGGAGATGGGTGAGCGCCGTGCCGGCGTGGTGGTGGACGGGATGCTGGGGCAGCAGGAGGTGGTGGTCAAGAGTTTCGACGCGCCGCGCGGCACCCTGCCGGTCTTCAGCGGCGCCACGATTCTGGGAGACGGGGTGCCGGCGCTGATTCTGGACGCCGGGGGCCTGCTCTAAGGGGGGCGCATGGAGGACGTGCGCGATCTCAAGACCCTGCAGCTCGACGCCCTGAAGGAAGTGGCGAACATCGGGGCCGGGCATGCGGCCACGGCGCTGTCCCAGCTGACCAACCGCAAGATCATGATCAGCGTCCCGGAGATCAACATCGCGCGGTTGGAAGACGTCCCGGATCTCCTGGGCAACCCGCAGGAGGTGGTCGCCGCGGTCCTGATGCATATGCTCGGGGACCTGACCGGACGCACCCTGCTCCTCTTCCCGGAGCGGGTGGGGCGCCGTCTGTGCGACATGCTGCTCCGCCGCCCGGCGGGGGCCACGGCGAGCTTCGACGTCATCGAGCAGTCGTGCCTCAAGGAAGCGGGCAACATCCTGTCGGGCGCGTACCTGAACGCCCTCTCGGATTTCATGGGGATGCTCCTGTTGCCGTCGGTCCCCAGCCTGGTCGTGGACCTCACGGGCGCCGTCCTGACCACGACCTATCTGAACTTCGGCCACGACCGGGACTTCGTGTTCTGCGTGGAGACCGAGTTTCACCTGGACTCGGACGAGGGCCTGCGGGGGCATTTCCTGCTGCTTCCCGACCTGGCGTCGCTCAAGGCCATTTTTGACGCCATCCGTCTGAGCTGAGGCATGGCGGCGCCGGCGCTTTCGGAACGGGACCTCGCGGTCCTCCGCTCCTTCGCCCGCCGGATCGATCCCACCGACGCCGGGGCCCATAACAACCTCGGCGTGCTCTATTATCAGAAGGGCCTGGTGGACGAGGCCATCGCCCAGTTCACCCAGGCGCTGGAGCTGGACCCCAGAATGCAGGTGGCCCAGCGCAACCTGGAGATCGCCTACCATCAGACCGGCTTCTACGACCGCCGGGTGGCCGAGTTGCAGGAGCGGCTCCGCCTGGCGCCCGACGACCGGGACGCGCGGTGGGAGCTGGGGCGGGCCTACGCGGTGCTGGGTCAATACGATCAGGCGGTGGCGCAGTTCGAGCAGATCCTGGCGCACCATCCCCAGGACATCGCGGCCGTCATTCAACTGGGCCAGGCGGAGAAGAACCGCGGGCGGCTGGAGGCGGCCACCGAGTGGCTACTGCGCGCCCGCGAGCTGGACCCCCAGTCCACGGTCGTCCATTTCTATCTCGGCGAGGTGTACTACAACCGCGGGCTCAACGCCGAAGCCCTGGCGTCCCTGGAGCGGGCCGTGGCGCTCAATCCCGACAACGCCAACGCCCACTACCTGATGGCGTTCGTGCTGGGCGACATGGGCCGCCACCAGGAGGCCCGGGCCGCGTCCAAGCGGGCCATCCAGCTCAACCCGCCCCTGGCCCGGGCCCAAACCAACCTGTCCCTGGAGCGCTACGCCGCCGAGCGGCGGAGCCGGGAGGCCCGCCAGCGGGAGCGGCCCGAGCCGGAGGTGGCCGAGGGCAGCGCGCTGGCGCACTACAACCTGGGGCTGGCGTTCCGGCAGAAGGGCTACTATGTCGAGGCCCTGCGCGAATACCGGTTGGCGCTGGAGCGGGGCGAGGACCGGCGGCTGGTGCTGCAAGCCATGGCCGAGGTGCACCTGCTGCGGCGCGACGTCGGGGCCGCGCTCGAGCTGTACGAGACGCTGATTCACGAAACGCCCGACTCGCCCAAGCTGTGGAACGAGCGCGGGGTGGTGCTTCACCAGTCGGGCCGGACCGCCGACGCCCTGGGGTCGTATCGGCAGGCCGTGGAGGTGGACCCGAAGTACGCGCTGGCCTGGAACAACCTGGGGGTGGTGCTGGCGCACCAGGGCGACACCGACGAGGCCATCGAGGCCTTCCGCACCGCGCTCCAGGTGCGGGCCGGATTCAGCGAGGCCCGGCTCAACCTGGCGCTCCTGCTGTTTCACCTGCGCCGCTTTCAGCTGGCGCTCGAGGCGTACCGCCAGGTCCTGGCCGACCACCCCACCAACGCGGCGGCCTGGAACGGGGTGGGCGTGGTGCTGGTGGAGTTGAAGCGGTTCCCCGACGCCCGCAACGCGTTCGCGCGCGCCGTGGAGGCGGATCCCAACCACGCCGGCGCGCACTACAACCTCAGCTTCGCGCTCTCCAACCTGGGGGACTTCGACGGGGCCCTGCGCGCCACCAAGCGGGCGCTGGAACTGGACCCCTACTACGTGGCGCAGAAGTTCGTGCTCACCATCGATCTCCAGTACGAAGACGCCACCATCGGCGTGATCCCCGAGATCTCGGCGGACGTGACCGGCGAAGCCGTGGGGGGGGAGTTCAGCTTCGACCAGCGCCTGCTCGACAACATCTTTCGGGAGCTGGCGCCGCCTCAGCCCGCGCCGGTGGTGCCGCGGGCCAAGGACGATCCGTTGGCGTTGGCGCGCGACTACGTGAGCAAGGGCCTGCTGGAGCTGGCGACGGCCGAAGCGGCTC
>DATLXT010000235.1:0-8733 GCA_035575475.1 Gemmatimonadales bacterium
GCGGTGGTGCGCGAAATGAACCGCCTGGGGATGATGGTGGACCTATCGCACGTGTCGGACGCCACCATGCTCGACGCCCTCCGGGTCACCCGCGCGCCGGTGATCTACTCGCACTCCTCGGCGCGCGCGCTGTCGGGGCACGTCCGGAACGTCCCCGATTCGATCCTCCGGCGGGTGAGCGCCAACGGCGGCGTGGTCATGGTGAACTTCGCCCCGGCGTTCATTTCCGAAGAGGTACGGCTCTACGGAGAGGCGGTGCAGCGGCGGGCCGACTCCCTCCGCCAGGCCGGGGCGGCGCCCGAGGCGGTGCGTGACTCGCTGCGAGCCTGGAATGCGGCCGGGCCCCGGGCGACGCTCCGGCAGGTCGCCGACCACATCGACCATATCCGTCGCGTGGCCGGCGTGGATCACGTGGGCCTGGGCTCGGACTTCGACGGGATCAGCAGTGTCCCCCTGGGCCTCGAGGACGTGTCCAAGTTCCCCGACCTGGTGGCCGAGCTCTTGGGGCGAGGGTGGAGCGAGGCGGACATCCGGAAGCTCGTGGGGCTGAACATCCTGAGAGTGATGCGGGCGGTCGAGCGGGCCGCCGGACGCTAGAGGCTCGCCTCCACGGCGACCGCGATGCCGCGGCGCGACAGCACCGGCCGGGATCGCACCACCGTGGCGTCCAACCGCACGCTGATCCCGTTTCCCGCGCGATACCGCACGCCGGCGATGCCGGTCACGGTCTCGAGCGACGCCACCCTCTGGAGAGGCGGCGTCCCGACCACGTAGCTCTCCCGCCCCGCACCACCGCCCAGCCACACCCCGCCCCGCCGGCCCAGGGGCACGGCGGCGCGGACCAGGACCGCGAGGTCGGTGCGGTCCGAGGGGTTCCGCGACACGAAGACCAGCGCGTCCCACGACCACCCGCCGGCCTCGATCGAGGCATGCGGGACGAGAATATCCACGGCGCCGGGCAGATAGTTCTGGCGCCGGTAGCCCATCCCCACCCCGGCGCCCCGCACGAGCAGAACGCTCAGGTCCGTTTCCCAGGCATTCCGGGGGGCGAAGTCCGGGTCCAGGGCTGTGGCGGCCTCGACCGTGAGCCACCAGCGCGGCCCGGGACGGAGGACGCCGCCCAGGCGCGCCGTGACGTCTTCGGCCCCGAACCGCCCGAGCCGCTCCACCGCGATCCAGGCCCCGTCCCCGCGGCGGGACATCGCGGCCAGCCGCCCGCCCAGCGTGGACCAGTCGCGGGCGTCGGTCACGCTCTCATAGCCCGCCCAAGCGGTGACGTGCAGCGCCTGCGCGGGCAGGCGGGCAGGCGCAGCCGCGGCCAGGACGCCGGCGAGCCCCGCGCTCGCCCACCCGTTGGCCCGCCAGCCTGCCGGCGTCATGTGGTCGCGAATCCCTTCCGCGCCATCTCGCCCCAGGTGCGACCTCTGGTGAACACCGTCCAGAAGGCCCGCATGCGCCAGAACACCGTCCACTGGCGGTAGCCGAAGTTCTCGAGGGTGGCGTACACCAGCAGGCGGAACAGATCGCCCATCCGGCGGTAGCGCCGAAAGCTCAGCTCCTCGAGGGCCACCGCCCAGAGGGAGAGCAGCATCCCGTACCCCCACGCCACCAGGAAGAAGAGTTGGGCGAAGGGCCAGTCAATCAGCCCGAACAGCACGCCCGCCCCGGTGATGACGTAGCCGAAGACCTCGACCACCGGCGCCAGCATTTCCCCGAAGAAGAAGAACGGCATCGCCAGCATACCCAGGCGTCCGTAGCGCGGGCGGAACAGCAGCCGCCGGTGCTGCCACATGCTGGCGATCAGGCCCTTGTGCCAGCGCTCCCGCTGGCGGCTGAGCAGGGTGGTGGTTTCGGGAACCTCGGTCCAGGCCACGGGGTCCGGGATGAAGGGCATGAAGTCGGGCTGGCCGTGCTCGCGGAGGTGGCGCCGCAGGCGGATGACCAGATCGAGATCCTCCACCACGCTGTGGGTCCGGTACCCTTTGATGTCGAGCAGGTGGCGCCGGCTGAACATGCCGAAGGCGCCCGAGATGATGAGATTGCCGCCCAGCCGGTTCCATCCCAGTCGCCCGAAGAGAAAGGCGCGCAGGTACTCGACCACCTGCACTCCGGGAAGGAACCGGCGCGGCACCCGCGGTACCGCCACCCGGCACGATCGGATCTCGCAGTCGTTGGCGACCCGGACGGTCCCACCCGCAGCCGCGATGTCGGCGCCCAGCATGAAGGGCCGCATCATCCGGAGCAGTGCGTCCGGTTCGATGAGGGTATCGGCGTCCACCGCGATCACGTAGGGCCAGCGGGCGGCGTTGATGCCGGCGTTGAGCGCGTCCGCCTTGCCGCCGTTCTCCTTGTCGATCACCAGGAGCCGTGCCCGGGTGCGCGATCGGTAGTAGCCGCGCACCCGCGCGGTTTTGATCACCACCGGCATGGCGGGCGGCACCTCGTACAGGTCGAAGCCCTCGCGCAACACCTCGAGCGTATCGTCTTTCGACCCGTCGTTGATCACGATGACCTCGTAGGTCCGATACTCCAGGGTCAGGAGGGCGGTGACGCTCGCCACGATGGACGCCGCCTCGTTGTAGGCCGGGACCAGGATCGCGACGGGCGGCAGGATGTCGGACCGCATCAGCCGCCCGAAGTCGTCGTCCTCGGCCAGCCGGGTCTGCTCCCAGATCTCGGGGATGGCGTAGATCAACAGGACGGCGTAGAACGAGTTGAGCCCCAGGAAGTAGAGCAGCAGCGCCCAGTCGGTCCACAGGACGACCTGTTCGAACAGGGGGCGCATGTCAGCGCTGGTACTCGGCCAGGGCGCCGGGCGGGAGGCCGAGCACCAGGCGGGCCATGTCCCGCGCGAAGGCGTCGGGGCCGATCTCGGCCGCGAGCAGGGCGTTCCGCCCGGCGGGCCCGGAACGGGCCAGCGCCAGCGCGGCCCGCAAGCGTACCCACCACGACGCATCCCGGAGTGCCGCCTGGAAGAGCGGGATGGTCGGGGCGCCGATCTTCCCGAGGGAGTTGATAGCGTGGGCCCGCACCGGCCACACCTTGTCCCGGGCGAGGCGCTCCAGGGCCGCGACGGTCTCCTCGTGGGGGTAGCGCGCCAGGGCCCGGGCCACCGCCGTGCGCACCTCGGGGTCGGGATGGGCGGCCAACCCGATGATCGGGGCCCGGAGCGCCGCGGCGCCCAGCCGCCCGGCGAGGTCCACGTACGCCGCGAGTTCACGCCGACCGCGAGCGGACAGATACCTGGCGAGCACCGCGACCAACCGGTCCCGCACCCGCACCAGCGACGCCGCCGCGTAAGCCTGCACCGTCGGCGTGAGCCCCGGAAGGCGCTCCAGGACGGCGGTGGCGAGGGCCGGGCTCTCCACGTGATCCAGAGCCCCGATCGCGGCCAGGATCACCGCCGGGTGAGAGTCGCTCAGGAGATCGAGCAGGGTCCGGGTGTCGTAGGCGCCCCCGGCGACGGCGAGGAGGCGCGCGGCCTCGAGTCGCTTCCACCAAAAGCGCGAACGAGCCCGGCCGATGATCCGCCGGGCCCAGCGCTCGCGGCGCACCGCGGCCGCCAGCGGCCGCCAGGCGTCCGCCGGGGTCCGGGCGGCATAATGGATCAGCAGATCTAGCGCGATGTCGGCCGGCAGGCGCCGGAGGTGCGCCAGCACCGGTTCCGGACCCGCCGCCCCGGCGAGCCATTGTCGCACGCCGTCCTCCAGCTCAGCCCTGGGGCCCGCCACCCTCGCCCGGCGACGGGTCCAGTACAAGCGCAAGAGCACGATCAGCACCACCAGGGCCAAGAGAAACGTGCCCTGGATGCCGGCCACGATGATGAGAAGGTCGAGCGGGGTCACGAGCGAGACGCCGCCGGCCGGATGCGCCGCGGGGCCGTGGTCTTGAGGCCGGCCGGCCCGGCGGACTCAGAGGCGCGCGACACGCTCCCAAAATGGGAACGCGGCTCCCAAGCGCCATAGCTCGGCCGCCCTGAGGAGCTCGCGGGCCGGGGGCCGGGGGGCGGGGGGCGGGGGGCGCGGTTGCGTCCCGCCGTCGGGCGGCGATATTGCCGGGTGCAGGGCCATCTCACCGCCGGAGGGAGCCATGAAACGACCTCTCGACGTGGTGGTGGCGGAGGGGTTCACCGGCGGCGTCCTCGCCGGGGCGGTGGTGGCGGTGTGGTTCTTCGTGGTGGACGCTCTCGCTGGGCAGCCGTTCCGCACGCCCGCCGTGCTCGCCTACCTGTTTTTCGCTCGGGAGTCGCTCGAGTTCAGTATCGAACTGATCACGTTCTATACGATCCTCCATCTCGGGGTCTTCGCGTCGCTGGGCGCCGCTACGGCCTGGGCGCTGGAGCTCTTGGACACGCCGCCCACCCTGCTGCTGGGCGGCGCGTTCGGCGTGCTGGTGCTGGACGTGATCTTTTACGGGGCCTTGCTCTGGACCGGGGGACGGATCTTCGCCGTGTTGCCCTGGGCCCACGTGCTCGGGTCCAACCTCGTCGGCGGGATGGTGCTCATGACCTACCTGCACCTGAGCCGTCGCGACCGGCATCCCTTCGGCCTGGCCACGCTGAAGGGCCACCCCCTGTGGGTGGAGGGCGCGATGACAGGGCTGATCGGCGCCGGGGTGGTGGCGGTCTGGTTCTTGGGACTCGATCTCGCCGAGGGGCGGCCATTCCGAACCCCCGCGGCGCTGGGCTCCGCCCTGTTCCTGGGCGCGCAGGGGCCGGTGGAAGTGCGGTCCACCCTGGGCGTCGTCGCCGGCTACACCGTGGTCCACGTGGCCGCGTTCGCGGCCCTGGGGGTGGGGCTGGTATGGCTGGCCCGCCAGATCGAGCGGGCGCCCCAGCTGGTCCTGCTCATCGCGCTGGCGGGCATCGTGCTGGAAGCGCTGACCGTCCCGGTGCTCGCGCTCGTGGCCGAGTGGGTGCTGGGGGCGCTGGGGTGGTGGTCGGTGGCCGTGGGAAACGTGCTGGCGGTCGCCGCGATGGGGTGGCGCATCTGGCGCGGCCACCCGGAGTTGCGTCGGGTGCTTCAGCGGCCGGTGGAGGTCCGAACCTGAGACACGGGACCCGGGCCTAGAGCGCGGTGCCCGGGCCCCGTCCGGCCGTCACTTGGCGAACACGCCGACCCCGTAGAAGCAGGGCGAGGTCGAGCAGGTCGCCATGATGACCTTCACCCGGTAAACCGCGGTGCGGCCCGGCCGTACTTCGACCACCGGGTAGTCGTCGGTCTCCAGGTCTTGGTCCACCTCGTTCCCGTCGGCGTCGAAGAGCCGCAGATCGAGATCGGTGCAGTCTTCGTCGCACACGCCCAGCAGGGCGTAGGCCCGGCCGGCGTCGAGTTCCAGGGTGAAGTACTCGGACGCGTCGTCGTCCAGGGTTCCCCACCTCAACTCGTGGCTGAGGCCGTACCCTTTGTCGGAGAGCAGGTCGCCGGCCCGATTCAGCTGGTAGCGGACCTGGCGCTCCCACCGGCTGTCCTGCGCCTGTGCGGCTCCGGGTGCTAGCAGGGCGGCGCCTGCGAGCACGGCGAGCATGGTTCTGAGCATGGCCCCCTCACGGTTGGGTGGATGGTGAACCGGAGGGCCCCTGGCGCGAAAACCGTGCCGAGTGATTGTGAAGACCGATGTGGTTGCGCCGGGCGCGCTTGGGGGCCGCTGTGACGGAGGTTACACCCGGGGTGCCCTTGCGACTTGCGCGCGGTCGTCCCAGTTTGGGCCGGCGCTCGCCCGACTCCTCATTCAGCCCTGGAGCCGATCGTCGTGGTCCAACAGCGTCAGATGGAACGCGCCAAGCTGTTCTTCTTCCGCCACTTCGAGCGGATTTTCATCCTGTTGCTGGTGGCGACGATGCTGGGGATTCACTACCTGGTGGAGCAGAAGTTCGCGTTCCTGAGCTTCTACTACCTGCCGATGATCCTGGCGGGCTTTTACGGCGGCCGCCGGTTCGCCACGGTCTCGGGCGTCTTCGTGGCGGCGCTGGTGTTCTTTTTCCAGGCGGTGGAGGGGCTGGGGATGGAAGCGGGCTTCACCCTCGACGCGCTGATGACGCTGGTGCCCTGGGCGGGGTTCTTGATTCTCACGGGGTACGTGGTGGGCGGGTTGGCCGAGCAACGGGCGGCGCGGTTGCAGGACGTGAAGAACGCCTATCTGGCCACGCTCGAGCTGCTCACCTTCCACATCGAGTCCGCGGAGCGTCATCTCCAGGGCCATTCGAAGCGGGTGTCCGATCTGGCCGTGGCTTTGGCGAAGCAGCTCCAGCTCTCGGAGCAGGACGTCGAGGACCTGCGGATCGGCGCGCTGCTGCACGAGGTGGGGACCAAGGACCAGCGGCTGCTGCGGCTGCTGTCGCGCTCAGTGACGGACGCGGCGGTCCCGCTGGGGCGGGCCATGCGGGGGGCTGCCGAGATCATCGCCGAGTACGGGCACTACTACGAGATCGTGGGCGAGGAGTGGGACATTGACGCGCTCCCCCTCCCCCAGACGGTCAAGATCCTCGCGGTAGCCGACGCGTTCGAAACGCTTCAGATGGCTACGCCGGTCCGGCCGGCCTTCCCCAAGTGGAGCGCGCTCGAGGAACTGGAAAAGGGGGCGGGCCGGACGTTCGCGCGCGAGGTGGTGAAGGCGTTGCGGACCGTGGCCGGCGGGCCCGAGGTCGCGGGGCCGCTCCAGGAGCTGAAAGTCGTTTAAGCCGTGGGGCTGTCGTTCCGGCGGCCGGTGGCGACTCCCGCCCCGACCCCCGCACCCACCAGCAGGCCGGTCGCGGTGGTGACGACCGGTAGGAGCCCCGCGATCGGCACGGCCACCGCAGCGGCCGCGACACCGGCGAGCACGGGTGCGGCCGGCCGGCGGACGGCATCCACGTACCGCAGGCGGCGGCGCACGAAGTTCCTGGTCCAGAGGTAGGCGGCGCCGGTGGCGACGCCCGTGAGGCCGAGCCAGAGCCAGAACATGGGTCGCGCTCTCCTTTCCCCTTGGTACGCGACTTCGGGCGACGTGGTTTCGAGGGTACCCCGGCGACCTGGCCGCTACCAGCGAATCGCCGCACTCGCCCAGGTGAACCCCGAGCCGAAGGTGGTGAGCACGAGCAGGTCGCCCCGCGCGAGGCGGCCCTGCTCGAGGGCCTCGTCCAGCGCGATGGGGATCGAGGCCGCCGTGGTGTTCCCGTATCGCGCGATGTTCGAGAAGACCTGATCGTCGCGGAGGCCCAGGGCTTTCCCGACCATTTCGATGATGCGGAGGTTGGCCTGATGCGGCACCAGGAGCTTCAGGTCGCTCGGGGTCAGCCCGTTGGCGTCGAGGGCGTGCCGCACCGCCTGCGGCATCAAGGTGGAGGCGAACTTGAACACCTCGCGCCCTTCCATGATCGGGAGATGGAGCCCCCGGTCGAGCAACTCGTGGCTCACGAAAGGATCGTGCGCCAGCCCCGGGCCGTCCACCCAGAGCTTTTCGGCGTGGCGGCCGTCGGCGTAGAGATGGGTCGAGAGCACGCCGCGGCCGGGATCCTCGGTGGGACCGAGGATCGCCACCCCGGCGCCGTCGCCAAACAGCACCGCCGTGTCGCGGCCCCGGGTGGTCTTGTCCAGGCCGCGGGAGTGCACCTCCGCCCCGACCAGGAGAATCCGCCGGTACTGACCGGTGCGGATCCAGGCGTCGGCGATGGAGAGGCCGTACACGAACCCACTGCACTGGTTGCGGACGTCCACGGCGGGGACGTCGGTGAGACCGAGCTCGCGCTGGAGGAAGACGCCGTTGCCGGGCTCGAAGTGGTCGGGGGTGCAGGTGCAGTAGATGATGCAGTCGAGCTCGGCGGGGCGCATGCCGGCCTTGGCCAGGGCCTGGAGCGTGGCCTCGCGGGCCAACGACACGCCGGTCTCCCCTTCGGAGACCCAGTAACGCGTCTTGATGCCGCTCCGCTGGACGATCCACTCGTCCGACGTGTCCATCATCCGCGCCAGATCGTCGTTGGTCACGACCCGTCGCGGGACGCGAAAGCCGGTGGCGATGACTTCGGTGCGGGGCATGGGGCCTCAGAAGGCTAGACGGCCAGACGGCCGGCCGCACAGATACCCGGATTGCGGTCAGGCGGCGACCGGAGAAGATTTCGCGTCCCACTCGGGAAAGCAAGGGAGCGTATGGACCTGCGCGTGACGGCGGAGCAGTTTCGCGCCATCGAGACGGCCAGCCACCTGCCCGACGTGCTGCGGGCGGTACTGGACCGCGCGGGGCGAGACGGCGACGCTTACCTGCTCCGCCTGACCTACGAGGAAGCCACGGCGCTGAACGAGCTGTGCGCCTGGAACGTGCACACCGATGCGCAGGGAAACGTGACGCCGGCATCCCGGGTGTACGACGACCTGGTGCGGGCCATCATCACCCATCCGGACTACTAGCCGGCCAGGCAGAACACCATGAGGCCATCGCTCAGGCTCCTTTTGCCGCTCGCGCTCGCCGCGCTTCCCGCGTCCCCCATCCCGCTCGGCGCTCAAGCGAAACGAGCTCTCACCTTCGACGACTTCATCGCGCTCAAGGTGGTGGCCGACCCGCAACCGTCGCCCGATGGGCGGCACGTGGCGTACACGGTCACCGAGTACTCGCTGGCGGAAAACCGGGGCATCACCCGCATTTGGCTGGTCGAGACCGCCACGGGCCGCACTCGGCCGTTCACCGGCGGCCCCGGATCGGACCGTCAGCCGCGCTGGTCACCGGACGGGAAGCAGTTGGCGTTCGTCTCGACCCGGGAAG
>DATLXT010000236.1:0-8456 GCA_035575475.1 Gemmatimonadales bacterium
TCGGCGGAGGAGGAGGACGAGCCCGTCGCGTGAGAGGAGACGCGGGGTGGCACCGCTCGGTCCCCGGCATCCTCCGGCGGACCTTCGAAGCCGCCGTCGAAGACAACATCGCCTTCCTCGCCAGCGCCCTCTCCTTCGATCTGCTCCTCACCGCCATTCCCTTCGTGGCGCTCCTGCTCGGCATCGCGGGGTATCTGGTCCAGCATCAGGTCAGCGTGGGCCAGTTCGAACTCCGCGAGCTGATCGAGGGCTTTCTCCCGCCGCACCAGCGGGCGCCGAACGACCGGTTCGCCGCCCTGGAGCAGCTCTTTCTCGGCGTGGTGGAGAACCGGGCCAAGCTGACGCTGGTGGGCGTGCCGCTCTTCCTCTGGTTTTCCACCCGTCTCTTCGCCGGCCTGCGGGCCGCCCTGAACGAGGTGTTCGATACCGAGGAAGAGCGCCCCTGGGCCGTGGGGAAGTTGCTCGACCTCGGGATGGTGCTGCTCAGCGCGTCGCTCTTCCTGGGGAGCGCGGCCCTCTCGGCCTGGGTCTCCTGGCTCGAAGCCTGGAGCGCCGGGTTCTGGCGGTTCGCGGTTCAGCTGGTGGCGTTCGCGTCCAGCGCGGCGCTCTTTTTCGTCATCTTCAAGGTGGTGCCCGCGCGGCGGATCCACTGGCGCACCGCCCTGGTGGCTTCGCTCTTCTGCGCCCTGGCCTTCGAAGTGGCCAAGCGCCTGTTCACGCTCTATCTCGCGAACTTCGCCACGCTCGACCGGCTGGCTTCCGACGCCAACGTCGCCGCGTTCCTGCTGTTCCTCCTCTGGGTCTACTACACGGCGTTCGTGTTCCTGCTGGGCGGTGAGGTAGCGGAGACCTACGACCTGGTGCGGCTCAGGCGCATCCAGCGGGTGCGGCTCGGGTGAGCGCCATCGACCTGCGGAGCGACACCGTCACCAAGCCGTCCGCCGCCATGCGGCGGGCCATGGCGGAGGCGGAGGTGGGAGACGACGTTCTGGATGGGGATCCCACCACCCGCCGGCTGGAGGAGCGGGTGGCGGAACTCCTGGGGATGGAGGACGCCCTGTTCTTTCCCTCGGGCACTCAGGCGAACCAGACCGGCGTCCTGCTCACTACCCGGCCCGGGACGGAGCTGCTGCTGGAGGCCGACGCGCACCTGGTGCACTACGAGCTGGCGGCGGTGGCCGCGCTCGCGGGCGTCCAGATCCGTCCGGTGGCGACCGTCGACGGGCTGCTCCGCCCGGAGCTCGTGGGGCGAGCGCTTCGCCCCCGCTCGCCGCACCTCCCCGTGGTCTCCGCCATCGCGGTCGAGAACACCCACAACGCGGCCGGGGGCAGGGTCATGCCGCCGGACGTGATGGCGGGGATCGTGGCGCTGGCCGGCGAGGCGGGGCTGCCGGTGCATCTCGACGGGGCCCGGCTCTGGAATGCCGCCGCGGCCCTGGGCCTGCCGCCCGCCCGGCTCACCCGGGGTGCCGAGACCGTCATGGTGAGCTTCTCGAAGGGGCTGGGCTGTCCCGTGGGCTCGTGTCTCGCGTTCCGGCGGGCCCTGCGGCCGCGGGCCTGGGAGATTCGCAAGCGTCTGGGCGGCGGGATGCGGCAATCGGGCATTCTCGCGGCCGCGGCGCTGTACGCGTTGGAGCACAATCTCGCTCGCCTGGCCGAGGATCATGCCAACGCCCGGCTCCTGGCCGAGCGGCTGACGGATCATCCGCGGATCCGGCCGCTGCGGCCCGAGAGCAACATCGTGATGCTCGATCTCCTCCCTCCCCTTTCGGCCGAGGACGTGGCGGCGCGGCTCGCGGCGGCCGGCGTGCGGGTGGTGCCGTTCGGGGCGAGCCGGCTGCGCGCGGTGACCCACCTCGACGTGACTCGCGAGGCCGTCGAGCGGGCGGCGGAGGTGATTCGCCGGGTGGCGGGTTAGATTTCGGTTCATGATCGCCCTCGCCAGGAAATACCGCCCCAAGCGCTTCGCCGAGCTCGCCGCCCAGGACCACGTCGCCGCCGCCCTGCGGGGGGCCGTGGCCCTGGGCCGGGTGGCCCACGGGTACCTCTTCGCCGGGCCCCGCGGGGTGGGGAAGACCACCGCCGCCCGCATCCTCGCCATGGCCCTGAACTGCCCCCGGCGCGAGGGCGGCGAGCCCTGCGGCCAATGCGACTCCTGCACCCGCATCTGGACCGGCTCGGCCAATCTCGACGTCGTGGAGCTCGATGCCGCCTCGAACCGCGGCGTGGACGACGCCCGCGACCTCCGCGAACGGGCCATGTACGCCGCCAGCACCGAGGAGCGGTTCAAGGTCTACATCGTGGACGAGGCCCATATGCTCACCCGCGAAGCCTGGAACGCGCTCCTGAAGATCCTGGAAGAGCCGCCGCCCCGCGTGGTGTTCGTGTTCGCCACCACCGAGCCCCACAAGATCGCCCAGACCGCGGCGCCCATCCTCTCGCGCCTCCAGCGCTTCGACTTCCGGCGCCTCGGCCCCCACGCCATCGCCCGGCGCCTGCGGGAGGTGGCCGAGGCCGAGAACCTGAAGGCCGACGACGACGCGCTCCACCTCATCGCCCGGAGCGCGGACGGCGGCATGCGCGACGGGCTCTCCATCCTCGATCAGGTGCTGTCCTTCGGTGACGGCCCCGTCACCGCCGCCCGGGTGCGCGAGATCCTGGGGTTGATTCCGGACGAGGTCTACGGTGAGATGCTGCGCCTTATCGCCGAGCGCGACGCCGGCGCGGCGTTTCCCCTGGTGGATCGCCTGGTCGAGGCCGGCTCGGACCTGGGGGAGTTCGTGGCGGGCGCGGGCGAGATCCTCCGCGCCCTGGCCCTGGCCGACCTGGGCGGCGAGCCCGAGGGACTGAGCGAGGGCCTGCGCGAGGTGATCGCCCGCTACCGCCTGCTGCTCCCCGCCCCCGACGTCGTCCGCCTGCTCGGCGTCTTGAGCGAGATCGAGCCCCGCCTCCGCACGGGCGGCAACACCCGGCTGGCAGTCGAGCTGCTCCTCCTGCGATGGGCGATGATGGATCGGACGGTCGAGCTCGGGAAGGTGCTGGCAGCGCTGGGCGAGAGCCCCGACGTCGCGCGCAGCCCCTCTCGGCTCCCGCCTCCCGCCGCTCGGCCTCCCGAGGCCGCACCCGGCCCCCTCACCCTCGAGCGGCTGCGGGCCGCCTGGCCCGCCATCGTCGCCGAGGCCCGCACCAGGAGCCCGGTCCTGGGGGCGGTGCTGGCCGATACCGAGGTGGCGGACGCGCAGGGCGACACCCTGGTCATCCGCCTGCTCGACCGGAATCCGGTGCACGCCGAGGGCATTGAGCGCCAGCGTGACGCACTCGGCCAACTGCTGGTGCGCTACGTCACCGGACCGGTGAAGATCCGGGTGGAGCCGGGCCCGGCGAACCCCGAGCGCGCCCCCGGCCGCCCGTCGCGGCTGACCGAAGAGGGAGCCCGGGAGGAGCGCGTCAAGGCGCTCCGGGCCAAGGATCCGGCCCTGGACGCGGCGGTCGAGGCGCTGGACCTGGAACTGCTCGAGTAACTTGCACCCCGTTTTGGGGCACGGTAACTTTCGACACATGGCGGATTTATCCACCCTGCTCCAGCTGGGCCAGCAGTTCCAGGGCCGCCTCAACGAAATCCAGACCCGGCTGGCGCAGGAGTCGGTGACGGTGTCGGCGGGAGGGGGGTTGGTTCAGGCGACGGCGGACGGCCGGGGCCAGATCCGCGCCATCAAGATAGACCCCGAAGCCGTCGCCCAGGGCGACGTCGAGATGCTCGAGGATCTCGTCCTCGCGGCGGTGGCGGAGGCGCAGCGGCGCGCGGCGGAGCTGTACCAGGCCGAGGTGCGGAAGCTGGCCCTGGGGCTCCCGTTTCCGTTCCAGCTGCCGCTCTGAGGCGCCGTGTCGGCCATCGAGGAGCTGATCGCGGAGCTGGCGAAGCTCCCCGGCATCGGCCGCAAGACGGCCCAGCGGCTCACGTTTCATTTGCTGAAGCAGCCGGCGGAGGCGGCCGTGCGCCTGGCCCAGGCCATCCGCACCGCCCGGGAGCAGGTCCGCGCCTGCGGCACTTGCGGGGTGCTCACCGACGAGGATCCGTGCGAGGTGTGCCGCGACCCGCGGCGCGATGCCACCGTGCTCTGCGTGGTGGAGGAGTCCTCGGACGTCACGGCCATCGAGCGCGCCGGCCGCTTCCGGGGCCGCTACCACGTGCTGGGGGGCCGGCTCAGCCCCCTGGATGGCGTCGGGCCCGAGGCCCTCGGCTTCGACCGCCTGCTGGCCCGGGTGACCAACGGGTCCGGGGTGCGGGAAGTGATCGTGGCGACCAACCCGTCCATGGAGGGCGAGGTGACCGCGACCTACGTGCAACAGCTCCTCCGGCCGACCGGCGTGCGGGTGACCCGCATCGCGCGGGGCCTGCCCGTGGGCGGCGACCTCGAGTACGCCGACGGCGTCACCATCGCGCAGGCCCTGCTGGCGCGCCGCGAGATGGGTGACGCCGAATGACGGGGGCCGCGAGCTGGTCGTTCAGCGAGAACGACTTCAAGCAGATCCAGGGCCATCTTCAGGCGTTCCTGCGCGACTCCAACGCCCGCTGCGCCCTGCTGGTGGACCGCACCGGCCAGCTGGTGGCCACGGTGGGGGAGACCCCCCAGTTCGACCCCACGGCCTTCGCCTCGCTCACCGCCGCCGACTTCAGCGCCAACGACCAGCTGGCCAGGATGATCGGCGAGGCCGAGTTCGCCTCGCTGGTGCACCAGGGCGAGAAGGAGTCCATGTACCTCGCCGACATCGCCAAGCGGGTCATCCTGGTGGTGCTGTTCGACCAGCGGGCCACCCTGGGGCTGGTGAAGCTCAAGGCCAAGGCCGCCGTCGAGAACCTGCGCCAGGTCTTCGAGGAGATGTTCAACCGCGTGGGGACGGGCCCGACCCAGCCCCAGGGGCTGCTCGAGGGCGCGGAAGACGAAATTGACAGGCTCTTCGGCTAGGGGGACGCGATCATGTCCATGATCAACTACGCGTCCCGCGAGATCAACTGCAAGCTGGTGTACTACGGCCCGGGGCTGGGCGGCAAGACCACCAACCTGGAGCACATCTACCAGAAGGTGGCTCCCAACACCCGGGGCAAGATGATCTCGCTCGCCACCGAGACCGAACGCACCCTCTTCTTCGACTTCCTGCCGGTGGACCTGGGCACCATCCGCGGCTTCAAGACCCGGTTCCACCTCTACACGGTGCCCGGGCAGGTCTATTACAACGCCAGCCGCAAGCTGATCCTCAAGGGCGTGGACGGGATCGTGTTCGTGGCCGACTCGCAGATCGAGCGCATGGAAGCGAACGTGGAGTCCATGCAGAACCTGTACGACAACATGGCGGAGTACGGATACGATTTGACCAAGATTCCGTTCGTGATCCAGTACAACAAGCGCGATCTGCCCAACGCCGCGCCCATCAAGGACCTCCAGGCCTCCATCAACCCCGGGTGGGAGATCCAGGATCCGGCGCAGCAAAAGCCGCAACCCGATCCGTTGCACCCCGGAGAGTTCCTGGTGGAGCTCCAGAACGGGCAGTGGGTGGGGCGCGCGCCCTACCTCGAGGCCGTGGCGATCCGCGGGGACGGCGTCTTCGACACCCTGAAGCAGGTCAGCAAGATGGTGCTCAAGACGCTCTCCTAGGCCGGGGCGGCGCGATGCGGTGGACCCTCCCCAACATCATCACGCTCGCCCGCATCTGCCTCACGCCGGTGATCGCGTTGCTGCCGTTCATCCAGGGGTACTGGCCCAAGGTCATTGCGTTCGGCATCTTCCTCGCCGCGGCGATCAGCGACGCCATTGACGGATGGATCGCCCGGCGCTACAAGCAGGTGAGCGAGCTGGGCCAGCTCCTCGACCCCATCGCCGACAAGCTGCTGCTCTTCGCCACCCTGATCCCCATCTTCTGGATGACCCGGCACCCCACGATCCTCACCGACTACCGGATCCCGTGGTGGGGCAGCCTCCCGGTGTGGGTGGCTCTCATCCTGGTGGGCCGCGAAGTGCTCATCACGGTATTCCGGTTCTTCGCCAAACGGCGGGGCGTGGTGATCCCCGCCGCCGGCGCGGGGAAACTCAAGGCCACCGTGCAATCGGTCTTCATCGGCGCCACCATCGCGTGGTTCGCCTGGAAGGACGCCGTGGCCCAGCACCGGTGGGCCGGGGCCTTCCGCGACTTCTGGGACCGCTTCCACGGCGCCGTCGTGGCGATCACGCTGGCGGGCGCCGTCGTCCTCACCGTGTACTCGCTGGCCGTCTACCTGTACCGCTACCGCGCCCTCTTCCGAGCCGACGCGCCGGACGGCGGGTGAACGTCGAAATCGTCACCATCGGCACCGAGCTCCTGCTCGGGTTCACCGTGGACACCAACGGAGCGGAACTCGGCCGGGCCCTGGCCGCGGCCGGCGTCGAGGTGGCGCGCCGCACCACCGTGGCCGACCGGCCCGACGCCGTGCGCCAGGCGGTGACCGAGGCGCTCGAGCGCACCGGGTTCGTGATCACGACGGGCGGCCTGGGGCCCACCCGCGACGACCTCACCAAACGGGTCGTCGCCGAAGCCTTGGGCAGGCGGCTGGTGCCCGACCCTGAGGTGCTGCAACGGCTGGAGGAACGATTCCGGCGGCTGGGCCGGTGGCCCATGCCCGAGGCCAACCGCACCCAGGCCGAGGTCCCCGAAGGAGCGACCGTCCTCCCCAACCCCCGGGGCACGGCCCCCGGCCTCTGGCTCGAGGACGGGCGCGGCCGCACCGTGGTGATGCTCCCCGGCGTGCCGTCCGAGATGCGGGGCCTCCTCCTCGAGGAGGTGCTGCCTCGGCTGGCACGCCGGGCCGCCGGGCGGGTGGTGCTGTCGCGCACCCTGCGCACCGCCGGCGTGCCGGAATCCGCCCTGGCCGAGCGGGTGGGACCGGTCGAGGAGCAGATCGCGCCGCTCACCCTGGCCTATCTGCCCTCGCTCGAGGGGGTGGATCTGCGGATCACCGCCTGGGGTCTCGAGCCGGCCGAGGCCGCGCGGCGGCTGGAGGCGGCCGTGGAGCTCCTGCGCCCGAGGCTGGGCGAGCACTACTACGGGATGGACGGTACCGACCTGGCCGCGGTGGTGCTGGACGCCCTGCGGCGGGGCGGCCATCGGCTGGCCGTCGCCGAGTCGTGCACCGGCGGGCTGGTGGGTCAGCGCCTCACGGCGGTGCCCGGCGCCTCGGACGTGTTCGTCGGCGGCCTCGTCGCCTACGCCGATCGGGTGAAGCGGGATCAGTTGGGCGTGCCGGCCGAGATCCTGGAAACCCACGGCGCCGTGTCGGAGCCGACCGTGCGTGCGATGGTGCACGGTGTCTGCCGGGCGTTCGATGTGTCGTGCGGCATCGCCGTGACCGGGATCGCCGGCCCCACGGGCGGCACCCCGGACAAGCCGGTGGGCACGGTGTGGCTCGCGGCGGGGGTGGGAGGGGAACTGCGGGCGGTTCATCGGGTCTTCCCGGGCGACCGCCAGGAGATCCGGTTCCGGAGCGCGCAGGCGGCGCTGGACCTGCTGCGGCGGTTGGCGGGCTCGGGCTGATGCCATCGCTCACCGCGCCGGACGGCACCACGCTGGTTTACGATGCCTACGAGCCGCGCGATCCCCGGGTGGCGGTGCTGTTCCTCCCCGGCTGGTCGGACCACGCGGGGCGGTGGTCGACGGTGGGGGAACGGCTCAAGCAGGCCGGCCTGGCCGCCTACCTGCTGGATCCGCGCGGACAGGGGCGATCGGGCGGCCGGGCGGGGCACCTCTCGCGCTTCAGCCAGCTGCTGGGCGACCTGGGCGCCTTCCGGCGCGCGGTGCGGGCTCGAGCGCCCCTGCCCCAGGTGCTGGTGGGGCATTCCTTCGGCGGGCTCGTGGTCTTGCGCTACCTCGAGACTCAGCCGGTGGACGCCCCGCTGGCCGCGGTGGTGTCCAGTCCCTTTCTGGGCCTGGCCTTCACCCCTCCGGCCTGGAAGGTGTTCCTGGGTCGGGTGCTGGGCGACCTCTGGCCCACTCTCCGGCTGGGCACCGGGCTGGACCCGAGTTCCCTCAGCCGGGATCCCGAGGTCAACGCCGCCTACCTCCGGGACCCGCTGGTGCATGGCGTCATGACGCCCGGGGCGTGGAAGGAGATTCAGTGGGCCCAGCGGGCGGTCCCGGCCGACGGGCACCACATCGAGTGCCCCATACTGTTTCTCCTGGCCGGCGAGGACCGGATCGTGGACCCGCATCTGGCCCGGGCCTTCGCCGACAGCCTCAAGAGCCCGGTCGAGGTCCGCTGGTATGCGGAGATGTACCACGAGATCCTGCACGATCCCAAGGCGGAGCAGGTTATCGGCGACCTGCTGGCGTATGTGAGGCGTATGGCCGTATAGCCGTATGGCCGTATGGGCCGTATGGCCGTATGGGCCGTATGGGCCGTATGGGCCGTATGGACTCGTGCCCGGCCA
>DATLXT010000237.1:0-12493 GCA_035575475.1 Gemmatimonadales bacterium
GTACCGGTCCGGCCGACTCCGGCTCCACCATCGGCGACAACTTCTTTCGGCACCCGGGGACGTGGAGTATCTGGGCCGAGGGCACGGCCGCCCTGGGGCGGAAGCCCTGGAGCGAGAGCTTCGCCGTTCCCGACCCGAATCTCTACGCGGCCCGGGCGCTCATGGCCGCCCTGGCCGCCCGGGGTATCGCGGTCGAGGGCGGCGCCACCGGCACCACCGACTCGCTGGCCTACCGCGCCGCCCGGCTGGCCGGCCCCCTGGTGGACCGCCGCGGCCGGCCGTTGGGCGACCTGATTTTCCCCGTCCTCAATACCAGCCAGAACACCTTCGCGGAGTACCTGCTGAAGATCCTGGGGCGCGAACTCGGGGGCGTGGGGTCGTGGGAGGCCGGGCTGGAGATCGAGCGGCGGTTCCTCGTTGACTCCGTCGGGATCGACTCGACCGCGTTCGCCCTGGACGACGGCTCGGGTCTCTCGGCCGGCAACCTTGTCACCCCGCGAGCCCTGGTGCGGCTGCTGCGCTACCTGGACCGGCACCCGCGGCGCGAGGTCTTCCTCCGGGGTCTGCCTCGGGCGGGCCAGCCGGGGTCGCTGCTCCGGCGCTTCGTGGGCACGCCCGTCGAGGGGCGCGTGGTCGCCAAGACCGGCAGCATCTATCGCGTGAATTCGCTGGCCGGCTACGTCGAGCGACCGGACGGCCGCCGGTTGGTCTTCGCCATCGCGGTCAACAACCACACCGTGCCCGGCCGACAGATTCTGGCGCAGATTGATTCGGTGGTGGTAGAGATCGGGAGAACGAGGTGACGCGCAGGCCGACGGCTCAGTCCGCCCGGTCTTCCGCCTGCCCGAAGATCGCCATGTTGGACGAGTGTCCCGGCTCGATCTTCTTTTCCGGATGGATGAAGTGGACCGCGTGGTTCACGGCGATACAGGCTTCCGCGACCCCGGTGGCGATCAACTTGAGCTTCCCGGGATAGGTGGTGATGTCACCGGCGGCGAAGATGCCCGGGATGTTCGTCTCCATGGTCTGGGAGACCTTGATCTCCCCCTTCTCGATGTCCAGCCCCCACTCGGCGATGGCGCCGAGCGACGAGACGAATCCGAGTTGCGGGAGAATGCAGTCCACACCGACCGTTTCCTCGACTTTGGTCTTGTTGTGAAAGATGGTCGCCGCCTCCACCCGCTCGCCGCCGTGAATGGCCTTGAGCTCCCAGAACGTGCGGAGCTCCATCTTGCCCGCGGCGCAGAGCGCCTCGACTTGGGCCACCGTGGCCTGATGCGCGCGAAACCCGTCACGCCGGTGAATCATGACCACCCGCCCGGCGATGGGCTGAAGGTTCACCGCCCAATCGAACGCCGAATCGCCTCCGCCCACGATGAGGACCCGCTTGCCCGCGAACTCCCGGGGGTTGAGGACCCGGTCGAACAGGCCCCGGCCGTACCAGCGATCGGCATCCCGGAGCGGCAGCTTCCGGGGCGTGAACGCCCCGATCCCCCCCGCCACCAGCACCGTCCGCGACGGGTACTCGGCCCGGTCGGTGACGACCACGAAGAGCGGCTTCCCGTCATCATCCAGCCGGCGGAGGCCCACCACTTTCTCGTTCAGATGCAGCGGCGCCTTCCACTGAAGCGCCTGCTCGGCCATGGCCTTCACCAGGTCCTTGGCCAGGATCTTGGGGAAGCCCGCGACATCGAAGATGTACTTCTCGGGATACAGCGCGGTGAGCTGGCCGCCCACCTGGTCCAGGACGTCAATGATCCGGTGTGACGCCCCCCGCATCCCGGCGTAGAAGGCGGCGAAGAGCCCGGTCGGACCGGCACCGATTATGGTGATATCTTTGACCTCTTCCATGATGCGTATCGTAATGGCGCACCACCACCGGTGCGAGTGGGTCGAGGAGGCGGGGAAGTGAAGATCTACACCCGCACCGGCGACCAGGGCGATACCGGGCTGTTCGGCGGCGAGCGGGTGCCCAAGCACCACCTCCGGGTGGCAGCCTATGGCGATGTGGACGAGCTGAACGCGGCCCTGGGTTTCGTCCTCTCGGTGGACCCCGCGTCCTTCGCCCGGGACCTGCTGGTCGGCATCCAGCGGAACCTCTTCACCGTGGGCGCGGAACTGGCCACGCCGGACCCGGCGAAGCTCCTCAAGGCCCTCCCCGAGGGCCCGCTCCGGATCGAGGCGACCCACGCCCTCGAGCGGGAGATCGACCGCTACGAACGCACGCTGGTCCCCCTCAAGCAGTTCATCCTCCCGGGTGGCTGCCCCAAAGCGGCGGCGCTCCACCTCGCCCGAACGGTGTGCCGGCGTGCCGAGCGGAGCGTGATCGCGCTGGAGGCGAGCGGGGTCTTCGTGACCGGGCCCGTCAAGGCTTACCTCAACCGATTGTCAGACCTGCTCTTCGTCCTGGCGCGGGTGGCCAACGCGGCGGCCGGCGCGCCCGAAGAGCCGTGGTGACCATCCGGGTCCCGATCACCGAGCACCGGGACGCGTCCTACGACATCCTGGTGGGGTCCGGCCTGTTGACGGAGCTGCCCGCCCTCCTGGCCCGCCACTGCCCGGCCCCACAGTACGCCGTGATCACGGATTCCCATGTCCAACAGCTCTACGGCGGGCCGGTGGCGGCCGCCCTCCAGACCGCGGGCCTCGCGGTCGAGCTCCTGCCCTTCGCCGCCGGCGAGTGGAACAAGACGCGCGAGACCTGGGCCACGCTCTCCGACCAGATGCTGGCGCGGACGCTCGGGCGCGATTGCGCGGTGATCGCGCTGGGCGGCGGCGTGGTGGGGGACGTGGCGGGGTTCGTCGCAGCCACCTACCAGCGCGGAGTCCCCCACGTCCAGGTGCCCACGTCCCTCCTCGCCATGATCGACTCGTCCATCGGAGGCAAGACCGGCGTGGACGTCCCCGCCGGGAAGAACCTGGTCGGCGCGTTTCATCAGCCGCGCCTGGTGGTGGCGGACCTCGACACCCTGGCCACCCTCCCCCCGAACCAGCTGGCCGCGGGCGCCGCCGAGGCCATCAAGCATGCCGTCATCGCCGACCCGGAGTACTTCGCCTTTCTGGAGACGGTCCCCTCCGCCGTCCGGGCCCGAGAGCGGGCCGTGCTCGAGCGCTTGGTGGTCCGCTCGGTGGAGATCAAGGCGGGCGTGGTGGCCGAGGACGAGCGGGAGACCGGGCGCCGGGCCGTGCTCAACTTCGGTCACACCGTCGCGCACGCCATCGAGGCGACCGCGAAGTTCGCGGTCCTGCACGGGGAGGCGGTGGCCATCGGCATGGCGTACGAAGCGGTCCTGGCCGAACGCTTGGGAAGGGCGGAGCCCGGGACCGCCCGGCGCATCACGGATCTGCTGGCCCGCTACGGCCTGCCGCTGGACTTGCCCGAGTCTGCCACCCCGGATGCCCTCCTCGAGGCGATGCGGCTGGACAAGAAGGTACGTTCGGGCCAAGTGCGGTTCGCCCTCCCGGCCCGCATCGGGACCATGTGTGGCGACGGGACCGGCGGCTGGACCCTGCCGGTGCCCGAGCCGCTGGTCGCCGACGTGCTGGCCCGCCCCGTCACCCATTAATCACATACGGGTCAACAGCTTGCCCACACGGCTTCCACCTCTCCACATGGGCCAACCTCGCGCTCAACGGGCCAAGGTTGAAAAAAATCTCCACACGGATGTGGATAGTGGATAAACTTTCGAATCCGCTTGGGCCGAACGATTTGTGATGTGGAAAACTGCCGAGATTTGCACGTTTTGGCAGCGGTTCCTATATTGGCGCCGTTCGGCTCGGTCTAAATGGCGGGCGACCGCCGTCTCCACCCCCAACCCAGTGCTGTGGAGTCCCGCGCATGGCGAGGTCGAGCGGAGGCAAGGATAAGGCGTTTTTTCGAGCCAATCCCACGAGCGCCTTCGATCAGTATCTCCAGGACATCCAGAAGCTCCCGTTGATCAAGGACCCGGCGGAGGAACGGCGCCTGGCGCGCCGGGTGCGCCGGGGCGATCAGAAGGCCGCCGAGCGCCTGGTCACGGCCAACCTGCGGTTCGTCATCTCCTATGTGAAGAAGTATCAGGGACACGGGCTGGATCTGTCGGAGCTGGTGGCGATCGGGAACGAGGGGTTGCTCAAGGCGGTCAAGAAGTTCGACCCGGATCAAGGAGTGAAGTTCATCTCGTACGCCGTCTGGTGGGTGCGACAGGCGGTCCTGAAAGCGCTCGCCGAGCAGACCCGCAGCGTTCGCATCCCGCTGAATCAGAACTCGCAACTGATCAAGATGAGCCGGACCGAGACCTATCTCTCCCAGGAGCTCGGCCGGGAGCCGACCGACGACGAAATCGCCCAGGCCCTCGAAGACACGGTGGAGAACGTGCGGACCGCGCGTCGCATGACCGCGGCAGAGCTGTCGCTCGACGCTCCGGTGGACCGCACAGACAAGGACGCCGCCACCCTCGGGGAGCGGTTCGCGGGCCAGGAGGGCGGCGAGATCGAAGAGCACACCGACGGCAGGCTCATGCGGGAGTTCATCGACCGCATCTTCCAGAAGTACCTGACACCGCGAGAACGGAAGATCCTCTACCTCTACTACGGCCTCGAAGAGGGGAGCGAGGCCATGACGCTCGAGAAGATCGGGGCCCTCATGGGTGTCACCCGGGAGCGGATCCGCCAGATCCGCGAGCGGGCCTTCGAGAAGCTCAGAGAATCGCCGGATGGACGAGCCCTGATGGGCTTCTGGAGGGCGGCGTAGCGAGAGCCGCACGGCAGACGCTGGGCGTCCGGACGCGCGACGGGGAGGGGGTCGGGACAGGCTGGTCCTGACCCCTTCGCTGTTCGCCCCTGGGCCGCCGTCCGTTCCGCCCGGCCCACCCTGTATACTATTACGTGGTGCCGCGTGAACTCCCGATCTTCCCGCTCCCGCTGGTCCTGTTCCCCGGGGCCAGGCAACCCCTGCACATCTTCGAACCCCGCTACCGGCGGCTGGTGGCCGACTGTCTGCGCGGCGACCGGCGCTTCGGCATCGTCTATGCCGCGGCCCGCCCCGAACCGGATCCCGCCCCCGAGGCCGGCTCGGCGGGCTGCATCGCGCTGATCCGGGCGGCGCATCCCTTTCCCGACGGGCGGTCCACCATCCTCACCGAGGGCGAGCGCCGGTTCACCCTGCTCGAGTGGCTGCCGCACGATGTCCCCTACCGGGTGGGGCGGGTGGAGGAGTTCGACGACGATCCGGAGGATCCGGCCGAGCTGGGCACCCTCGCCACCGAGGTCCGCGAGCACTTCGGCCGGCTCTCCCGGGCGGTGAGCGCGTTCGCGGTTGGCGCCGAGGCGGCCCACGACCTGCCCGCGGACCCGGTCCGCCTCTCCTTTGTCGTAGCCGCGGCCCTCGATCTGGAGGCCGAGGCCAAGCGGGCGTTGCTTTCCACCCGGAGTACGTCCTCCCGGTTGCGCCGGCTCGCGACGCTGCTCCGCGTGGTGGCGCAGGACGCCGAGCGCCGGGCGGTGGTGCGGCGTCGAGCCCAGGGCAACGGCCGCGGGCGTGCGCGGCAGCGGGGCGGAGCCGGGTCGTGAGCACGACCGCGCGGTCCCTCGTGCCCGCCCTGCGGGAGATCGTCGGCGCCCGCTACGTACGCACCGCGATGGCGGAGCGAGTTACCTACGAGATGGACGGGCTGCCGACCCACCGCCGCACCCCCGGGGTGGTGGTTCTGCCCGGCACCCGGGACGAAGTGGTCGAAGTGATGCGACTCCTCAGCCGGTCCGGGGTTGCGGTGGTTCCCCGGGGTGCCGGCACCGGGCTCTCCGGCGGGGCGCTCGCCGATGGCGAGGCCGTGCTCCTCGTCGTCACCCGCCTCAATCGGATTCTGGATCTCGACCCGGTGAACCGCCGCGCCACGGTCGAGCCCGGCGTGGTCAACGCCCGCCTCTCGGCCGCGGCGGCGCGCCACGGTCTCCAGTATGCCCCGGACCCATCCAGCCAGACCGCCTGCACCATCGGCGGCAACGTGGCCGAGAACGCCGGCGGACCGCACTGCCTCAAGTACGGGGTCACGTGCAACCATGTCTTGGCCCTCGAGGTCGTGCTCCCCGACGGGAGCGTGACCCAGTTCGGGAGCCCCGGGGGAGAGCCCTGGGGACCGGACCTGGTCGCCCTGTTTGTGGGCTCGGAAGGATGCTTCGGCATCGCCACCCGGATCACGGTGCGCCTGACCCCGCTTCCCCGCGCCGTGCGTACCCTGCTGGCGGACTTCCCGACGCTCCGAGCCGCGGGCGAGGCGGTCTCCGCCGTGATCGCCAGCGGCATCGTCCCCGCCGCCCTGGAGATGATGGATCGCTCCTGCATCCGGGCGGTGGAGGATTCGGTCTATGCCGCCGGGTACCCGCGCGACGCGGCCGCGGTGCTCCTGGTGGAGGTGGACGGCCGCGTGGACGGGGCCGTGGCGGCCGAGGCGGCGCAGGTCGAGGCCATCCTGCGGATGCGGGGCGCCCGCACCGTGCGCGCCGCGGCCGACGAGCGGGAGCGCGAGCGGCTCTGGCAGGGGCGCAAGAAGGCCTTCGGCGCCATGGGGCGGCTGGCGCGCGCCCTGGTGGTGCAGGACGCGGTGGTCCCTCGCTCGGCTCTCCCCGACGTGCTCGAGACCATCGAAGGCATCGCGGCGACGCACCGGCTCACCGTGAGCAACGTGTTCCACGCCGGCGACGGCAACCTGCATCCCAACATCTCCTTCGATGCCGGGGATCCCGCCCTCACCGCGCGGGTGGAGCGCGCCAGTGCCGAGATCATGCGCGCCTGTATCCGCGCTGGCGGGACCATCACCGGCGAGCACGGGGTGGGATTGGACAAGCTGCGGTACATGCCCCTGGTGTTCGACGGTGATTCGCTGGCCGCCATGCGGGCGGTGCGCCGCGTCTTCGACCCCGCCGAGCGCATGAACCCCGGGAAGGTCGTGCCCGTCCACGCGTGCCGGGAATGGGCGGGAGCGACCCGGTCCCCGGCCCGAGCGAGCCCACCCCGGGCTGAACCTGTCTCCCCGGCGGCGGAGGCCGTATGAGCATCGCCGACAAGCTCCGGGCCCTGCTCGGCCGCGACGCCATCCTCGAGATCACGGCGCCGCCCGACCAGACGCCGCGGGTGGCGCCCGACTCGCCGGACGCCGTCGCGCTCCTCCTGGGCACCGCCCAGGAGGAAGGGTGGCGGGTGCGGGTGGAGGGCCAGGGAAGCTGGATGCCCACCGACGCGCCCGCCGAGGTGGCCTTGACCACACGGCGGCTCGACCGCATCCCGGCTATCCACCCCCAGGACCTCTCGGCCACAGCGGAAGCCGGTGTCGGGCTCGATCGCCTGCGGCAACACCTGGCCGACCGGGGCGTGTGGCTGGCGCTCGACCCCCCGGGACTCGCGGGCCGGACCATCGGCTCGATCGTGGCCACGGCCACTGCGGGCCCCCTCCGGCAGGGCTTCGGACCGGTGCGCGACCACCTCCTGGGCGTCACCTTCGTCACCGGGGACGGCCGGCTGGTCCAGGGTGGCGGACGCGTCATGAAGAACGTCGCCGGATTCGATCTCACCCGCTTGCAGGCGGGGTCGTTCGGCGCGTTCGGCGTCGTGGTGCTGGTGCATCTGCGCCTGCACGCCCTCCCCCGCGCCGACCGCACCATGGTCCTGCGCGGCAGTCGCGAGACCGTGGCGGCGGCCGCCGAAGAAGTACGACAGGCCGGCGCCGCGCCCGCGGCCCTCGAGGTCCTGTCCCCCGCGCTGGGACGCAGCGAGCAGTGGACGCTGGCGGTGCGCCTCGCGGGATCGGTTCCGCTGGTCGAGGGGGAGGAAGGGGTCATCCGGGGGGTGGCGGGGGGGCGACTGGAGCCCTTGCGGGCCGAGGAGGCTCAGGCGCTCTGGACCTGGGCGGCCCAGGGCTTTGCGGCACGTCCCCTCACCTTCCGCGTGGGCGGCCTCCCCGAGGGCGCCGAGGAGCTGCTCGACCTGATCCAGCACCAGGTGGGCGACGAGTGGATCTCGGCGAGCCCCGGGACCGGCACCATCCGCTGGGGCGGCGAGACGACGGTGGATCGGCTCCAGCGGCTCCGGCGAACCCTTGCCGCTCTCGAGGTCCCGCTCACCCTCGAGCGGGCGCCCTGGGAGCTCCGGCGGGCCGTCGGGCATTTCGGGGCGTACCGGGAGGGCGTGGGACCGCTGGTCGCCGGCCTGCGCCGGACCTTCGACCCCGGCGCCCGGTTGGTGGTGGCGACCGGGGACGCCGGTGGGGGCTGACGCCGCGCGGGGCGGATTCGCGGCCCTCGACCCGTGCGTGCATTGCGGGTTCTGTCTCCAAGCCTGCCCCACCTTCCTGGTCACGGGGGACGAGGCCGACAGCCCCCGCGGCCGCATCGAGCTGATGCGGTCACTGGAGCGAGGCCGCCTCCTGCCGACCGACCCCGACCTCGCCCTCCACCTCGATCGGTGCCTCGGCTGTCGGGGCTGTGAGCCCGTGTGTCCTTCGGGCGTGGGGTACGGCCATGGGCTCGAGGCCGCGCGCGCCGTTCTGGTCCGCGCCCGCGGGGTCCCCTGGCTCGCCCGCGCCGCCCTGTGGCTGCTCACCACCCCTGGCGTCTCGCGGATCCTGTACCTCCTCGCACGCCTGCTCCGCGCCAGCGGGTTGCCCGGCCGCCTCGCCGGATGGGGTCGGGTGAGCTTCCCGATGGGCATGCTGGCCGCGTCCCGGCCGGCTGGACGGCCCGGCGGTCGGACCGCCAGTCGGGCCCCGGCTGGGGCGAGTGCCGGGCCGCCCGGCGCCCCCGGCGCCCTGCTCTTCCGCGGCTGCGTCATGGACGGGCTCTTCGCCCACGTCCACGCCGCCACCATCCGGACGCTGAGCGTGAACGGGTACCCGGTGCGAGAGGTGCCCGAGCAGGTGTGTTGCGGCGCCCTGCACGCTCACGCCGGTCTGGTCGAGCAGGCGCGGAGACTGGCGAGTGCCAACCTGGCCGCCTTCGGGGAAGGCGACGAACTCATCGTCACCAACAGCGCGGGGTGCGGGGCGATGCTCAGGGAGTACGGGTCCCTTTTGAACGGTGACCCTCGCGCCGCCACCTTCGCCGAGCGGGTCCGCGATGTCACCGAGCTCCTGGCCGAGCGCGGCCCGGTCCCGGGCGCCCCGCTCGACCTCCGGGTGGCCTACGACCCGCCGTGCCACCTGCTCCACGCGCAGCGCATCGCCGACCCGCCGCTCCGGCTGTTCGCCGCCATTCCGGTCCTGCACCTGGTGTCGCTGCCCGACGCGGCCCTCTGTTGCGGCAGTGCCGGCCTCTACACGCTCCTGGAACCCGAGCTCTCGCGCGCCGTGCTGCGGCCCAAGATCGATTCCCTCTGCCGGGAGGCCCCCCAGGTCGTGGCGACCGGCAACCCCGGGTGCCTCCTCCAGCTGGGTGCCGGCCTCCGCGCCGCCGGCAGCTCGGCCGCGGTGCGGCACCCGGTCGAGTTGCTCGACGACGCCTACCGCGCCGCCGGTCTGTACGGGTGATCCGGCTCAGCGTCACCACGGCGGACGGAGTGCCTCTCGCGCTGTACCGCCTCCGGGCCGACCGCGCGACCCGCCCCCCGGTGCTGCTGGTCCACGGTGCCTTCACGAGCCACCGGGTGTGGCTCCGCGCCGGCGGCGAAGCCGGGTTGGCTCACTACCTGGACGGGCGAGGCTTCGACGTGTGGCTGGCCGACCTGCGCCATCACGGGGAGAGCGGTCGCGAGCCTGCGCCTCGCACCTGGCGGCTGGAGGACCTGATCCGCCACGATGCGCCGGCCCTGGTCGGGCGCCTGCGCGCCGAGACCGGACGGCCCCCGGTCTGGGTGGGGCATTCCGTCGGCGGGGTGGTGGGGCTATGCTGGCAGGCACGCGGTGAGCCGCCCCCGACCCTCGGCGCGCTGGTGAACTTCGGTACCCCGGGGCCCACCCGCTTCGGGCGCCTGACCCGGGCGCTGGCCGCGGCTACGGCCGCGCTGAGCCAGACGCTGGGTCGCTATCCAGCCCGGCTGTTGCGGCTGGGGTCGGAAGACGAATGCGGGGTGGTGTTCGCCGACTGGATGCGTTGGAACGCCCGGCGCCGCTGGGAAGGCCGGGACGGGTTCGATTATCTCGCCGCCCTGGCCCAGGTCCGCACGCCGTACCTCGCAGTGGCGGGCGACGCCGACCGGTTCCTGGCGCCGGCGCGCTGCTGCGCCGAACTGGTGGAGCGCGTGACCGCCCCGCGCAAGGGACTGATCGTGTGCGGGCCGCGGCTGGGGCACGCGGGCCTGGTCCTGAGCCCGCGGGCCCGCGCGTCCTGCTGGCCCCGGGTGGCCGACTGGATCGAGGAGACGCTCGACGGCCCATGACCCCCGCCGTGCTGTTCGACTTCAACGGCGTCCTGGTGGACGACGAGGAGCACCACTGCGCCGCGCTCCGCATCGCCCTCGAGGCGGAAGGCATCGAACTGTCGCGGGAGGTCTATTACGCCGAGTATCTGGGGTTCGACGACCGCCGGTGTGTGGTGGAAGCGTTCCGCCGCGCGGGACGTACGCCGACGGCCGAACACCTGGACCGGTTGATCGCGGCCAAGGCCCGCGTCTATGAGGAGCTGATCGCGCGGGACCTCGTGCTGGTGCCAGGGGCCGCGGAGTTCGTCCGGGGGGCCGCCGCGCGGTTCCGGCTGGCCGTGGTGTCCGGAGCGCTCCGGCGGGAGATCGACCTGGTGCTCGAGCGAACCGGCCTGCGGCCTTACTTCGAGGCCATTTTCGCGGCTGAGGATGTGCGGCGCTGCAAGCCGCACCCGGAGGGGTATCTGGCCGCGCGCGCGACCCTGGACCGCGCGGCCCGGCTCCCGCACGGGCACTGCGTGGTGATCGAAGACTCGCTTCCGGGCCTGGAGGCCGCCCGGGCCGCCGACATGCCTTGCGTCATGCTGAGCACGAGTCATCCGGCCGCGGCGCTCTCCGCCGCCGACCTGGTCTGGGAGTCGTTCGCGGGACACGACCCGGCCGAGCTCCTGCCGTTGCTCGACCGATGAGCGGGCCGCCGCCCTTCCCCACCGCACCCCCGCCCCGGCTCCTGCGGGTGGCGCCCGCCGAGACCGCAGGCGCCATCGGGGGCGGCCTGCGAAACGGGGCCCTCGTGGCGCCGGCGCCGAGCGCCGTGGTCGAGCTCCTCGGACCCGGCGCGGTCCCCTGCTTCCAGGGCCTCCTGACCAACGACATCGAGGCCCCGGGAGACGGCGCGTTCGTCTACGGCGCCCTCCTCACCCCCAAGGGGATGATCGTGGCGGAGGGGTGGGCCGCCCGGAACGGGCCCAGCGTGCGGTTCACGGTTCCGGTCGAGGGGCACGAGGCCACCCTCGCCCTCCTGGCGCGATCGGTCCCCCCGCGCCTGGCTCGCACGGTGGACCGGACGCGCGACCTCGCGGTCCTGCGGGTGGTCGGGCCCCACGCCGCCGGCGTCGTCCAGCGATCCGGCCTCCCCGTGCCCCCGGCAGCCGGCCGCATCGCGGTCACGGACGACGAGGTCGAGGTCGCGCGCGCCCCCGAGGGGGCACCGTTCGCCTTTCAGGTGACGGCCGCCGCGGCGGTGGTTCAGGAGATCGGGCAGCGGCTGGAGCGGAGCGGCGCGCTCGTCGCCGGCCCGGCGGTGCTGGAGCTCAGCCGCATCGTCGCCGGCTGGCCGCGTCTCGCCGCCGAAGTCGACCTCAAGACCATTCCCCAGGAGGTGCGCTTCGACGAGATCGGCGGCGTGTCCTACACCAAGGGGTGTTACACCGGCCAGGAGACGGTCAGCCGCCTGCACTTCCGCGGGCACACCAACCGGGAGCTGCGCGGACTCGAGTTCGCCGGTGAGCCGCCCGATCGCGATCCCCTCAGCGTCGTCTTCGAGGACCGGGAGGTGGGGCGCGTCACCAGCCTCGCCCACCTCCCGGACGCCGGATGGATCGGCCTGGCGGTGCTGCGGCGGGAGGTGTCGCCCGGAGCGGTGGTGCGCGTGGCGGATGCGGCCGCCCGCGTCGTGATGCTGCCCTTCTCCCTCGTGCGGCCCCGACCCGCATGACGGTCCTGGTGACGGGCGGGAGCGGTCTCGTGGGAAGCCACGTGATCGCGGAGCTCCGCGCCGCGGGCATCCCGGTGCGGGCCCTGGTCCGCGAGCCCGCCCGCGGCGTGGTCCAGGCGCTCGGCGCCGAGGCCGTGGTGGGCGACGTCACCGATCCGCGCGCCTGGGCGCGGGCGGGCGAGGGCGTGGACGCCATCGTGCACGCCGCGGCGCTGGTGGCCCAGCCGGTAGCCTTCGAGCGCTTCGTGGACGTGAACGTCGGCGGGACGCGTCTCGCGGTCGAGACCGCACAGGCACGCGGCGCCCACCTGGTGCACATCTCGAGCGTAGCGGTGTACGGGCGCGGCGCCGCTGCCGGGGCCGGGCATCCCGTGGATGAAGAGTTCCCCTTTCAGCCTCTCGCCGAGCCCGACTTTTACGCCCGCACCAAGCGCATGGCCGAGGCGGTC